>JBBSIY010000298.1:0-4733 GCA_038257785.1 Lysobacterales bacterium | reverse complement strand
TCAACCCGTGGGCGATGCTCAATCCGGTCGCGAGCGGCAGCAATAACCTGCAGTGGCCGCAGGTGCGACCGAACAGCTTTGGTCAGCAAGAAGCAGCAGTAAGCCCGGGTTCGCAGTTCGTTGACGCCCAGTTGCTTGCCCCGGCGAACAACGGTGGCCCCACCCAAACCATGGCCCTGCCGCCGAACTCAGCGGCGGTCAACGCCGGCACACCAACCGGCGCACCGGTCACCGATCAGCGCGGCCTGCCGCGATTTGCACAGGTCGACATCGGGGCCTTTGAGCTGCAAAACAGCGCGCTGATTTTTGCCGATGGATTCGGTGGATGAATTCTCCTGCGCTGCATACGGGCTGCGCGCAAATTGCTCTGCGCCGCTGCGGCGAGTCGGTTATGAGTAATCGCCGCTTCGGTGCGCCACGGGGTGACGATGGATTGGACAGACAACCTGTAAAGCCAGTTTGGTAGGATTTGTTGGTACGCCATTAGTACGCGCGTCGCGAGAAATCGCACGCCGTCGAGGGGTCCGGTCGGGGATTCTGCAGCGGCTTGTTGGGACGTTGCGTTCAGCGTATTTCGCACCGATGGTCGAGACCGCCGATGGCCTTCTCTGCGGATAGCGTGCTTCGGAAATTTTCGTTTCACGGCATGACCATAGACGCTAGGCCGTGTCGGATTAAAACAACGCTTTGCACCGATTGAACTGGCGTTTTTTTTCGTTTCAGAATTCGTTTCATGGCCGATCGCTCCGGCCCTGTCGATGCCCTGCTGAACGTGCTACGCCAACGCGGCGCATTGCGGTTGGCGGAGGTGCTGTAGGCGCTCGGGGTCAGCCGCGCCACGCTATCGTGCGCGGTCACGCATTCGCACGGCGAGGTGCTGCGCTTCGGCGAAACGCGGGCCTGCGTCTACGCCACCGCGCGGAAGATCGCTGACACATCGGCCTGGCCGCTGCACCGCATCACTGCCGATGCCGGTGTCGAACTGCTCGGCGAACTGCTGGCGATCGGTCGCGGTGAGTTCGCTCTGCGCCCGCAGCGGCCCTTGCCTGCGCTCATGCAACCGCCACATTTCGGCGCCGGCGTGTTTCCGGACCTGCCGTGGTTCCTCGACGACCAGCGCCCGCAGGGCTTCCTCGGCCGCCACTTCGCGCATCGCTTGTCCGCTGCGCTCAATGTTCCGCGCGACCTGAAGGTGTGGACTGGCGACCACACGATCACCGCTTTGATCGCGCTTGGCCACGATCAACTCGGCGATCTAGTGCTCGGCGAACGTGGACTCGAACGGGCGCTTGCCGGCATTGACCATCCGGTCGACGTGCTGCAGCCCGACGACCGCGCGACGGCCTATCCGACCCTCGCCATGGCCGCCTTGCAAGGCGAACCTGTCGGCTCTACTCCGGGCGGCGAACAACAAAAATTCACCGCGACGCTGGCGGTCAACGACGGCTTCGAGTCGCTGATCGTGAAGTTCAGCGATGCCGGTGGCAATCCTGTCGCAACACGCTGGGCCTCGCTGCTGCGTTGCGAAGCGATCGCCGCGCGCGTGTTGAACGAACGCGGCACCGCCGCCGCGGCAGATCGTGTGTTCGAAGCCGCCGGGCAGATCTTTCTCGAATCGCCGCGATTCGATCGCACACCACAACTTGGCCGCCGCGGCCTCGTCTCGGTGGCCGCACTCGATGCCGCGTTCTACGGCCATGCGAGCACGCCCTGGTGGCTGTTTGCCGAGGAACTACGTCGTGACGGCTGGATTGACGCCGCCGATGCGGATGCATTGCAGCGCATCCATTGGTTCGGCGTGCTGATCGGCAACAGCGACATGCACCTTGGCAATGTCTCGCTCGTGCTGCGCGACAGCCGCCCGCTCGCGCTGGCACCGGTCTACGACATGTTGCCGATGACCTGGCGACCCACCGCACAAGGTGCGCTCGTGCCACGCACCCTCAACCTGACGATTCCCGCACCTGGCCAACTCGCGCAGTGGCGCTGGGCGGCCGAGGCAGCCCTCACATTCTGGGCAACCGTCAGCGCCGACGGAGCCATAGACGCCGAGCTGCGAGATGCTGCGAAGACGGCAGTGGATACGCTTAACCAGGGGCTGCGACGTTTCGTCTAAGGGCACGACAATGGGCAATCAAGGAAGCTTGCGACCGCCTCTAGCCACTTTCATACTTCAAATGCATGCTTTGCCATCGGAGCGTTGGAAGCGACAGGCGATCTGGCGCGGCATCGTGTAGAGGATCAACCCGTCACGTCGCGTTGTTTCCGGATACGCCAACGCCCGCGCGGATCGTCCCGCTGCAAAAATCGACCGCTACCTAATCTTCTTCCTCGAACTGTCGGCCCACATCGAGACTATTCGCGTGTGGGATGCTTCGCGTGATGCCAAGAACCTCTTGGAAAGCTCTTCGCGATGCCTTTTAGCATCCTTCCCCCACACCAAATGTCCAGCGCATTTAGAAGACGGCGATATTTGGTTTCTCACGCTTCAACGCCCTTCCGCTCCACAACCATCAGGCATTAATGAACCTCTCCGCCCACGAAGATCACAAGCGCAAGCTATTCGAGATTGCCAATCGCCTGCGCGGTCCTTATCGACCGCCGCAGTATCGTTTGGTGATGCTGCCGATGGTGGTGCTGCGGCGCTTGGATTGCGTGCTTGAGCCCACCAAAGACGCGGTGATCAAGCAACACGAGAAGCTGCTGGCCAAGGGCACGCCTGACCAGGCGATGGTCAAGCTGCTGGGCAAGGCGGCCGATCCAAGCCGCAAGCATCCGCTCTACAACACCAGCCCCTACACCTTCGCCAGGCTCATCGACGATTCGGAGAACATCGCGTCGAATCTGGTCACCTACATCAACGGCTTCTCGGAGACTGCGCGACGCATCTTTGATCGCTTCAAATTTGGCGATCAGATTGAGAAACTCGAGTCCAGCAATCGCCTGTACAACGTCGTCAAGGCGATGGCTGACCTCGACCTGCATCCGGACAAGATCGACAACCTGCAGATGGGTTATTTGTTCGAGTATCTGGTGATGCACTTCAACGAGCAGGCCAACGAGGAGGCCGGCGACCACTTCACCCCGCGCGAAGTCATTCGGCTGATGGCCAACCTCATCTACACCGGCGAGCAGGATGTCTATAAGCCGGGCATCTTTCGTACCATCTACGACCCGACCTGTGGCACCGGCGGCATGTTGTCCGAGTCCGAGAAATTCATCCTCGGTCAGAACGCGCAGGCCAACCTCGCGCTGTATGGGCAGGAGTACAACGAAGAGTCGTGGGCGATTTGCTGCTCAGACATGCTGATCAAGGACGAAGACACCAGCAGCATCATCCTTGGCGACACCTTGGGTGATGGCAAAACGCGCGACGGCTTCGAGGGTCGTCAGTTTCACTACATGCTCGCCAATCCGCCGTTCGGCGTGGAGTGGAAGGATCAGAAGATCGGGGTTGAGAACGAGCACAAGGTACTCGGCTTTGCAGGCCGTTTCGGTGCTGGCGTGCCAGCCATCAACGACGGCTCGCTGCTGTTCCTGCAGCACATGCTCGCCAAGACGCATCCTTATGCAGAGGGCGATGCCGACCGACCCGGCTCCAAGATCGCCATCGTCTTCAACGGCTCGCCGCTGTTCTCGGGCGATGCGGGCTCCGGTCCTTCCAATATCCGCCGTTGGATTATCGAAAACGATTGGCTCGATACCATCGTCGCGCTGCCCGACCAGCTGTTCTACAACACCGGCATTTACACCTACATCTGGCTGGTCAGCAACCGCAAGCCGGACGAGCGCCGCGGCTGCGTGCAGCTGATCGACGGCACGCGCTTCTTCCGCAAGATGAAGAAAAGCCTCAACAACAAGCGCAACGAAATTTCTGATGCGCAGATCGACGCGCTTACGTGCCTTTACGGCAACTACAGCGACGGTGAAAGCGCTGACGTCGTCACTGATCACAAGACGGGCGATATCGAAACGCGCGTCGTCTCGCGCGTTTTCGAGAACCGAGAATTTGGCTTTCTGAAAGTCACCGTCGAGCGCCCGCTGCGGATGAGTTTCCACGCTAATTCAGAACGCATCGCCCGTTTAGATGAGCAGTCCGCCTTTGCCAATCTGGCCACCTCGAAGAAGCGCAAGGACGAGAAGGCTGCGCAGAAGGAAATCGCTGAAGGTCAGGCCACGCAGGAAGCCATCCGCGAGCTGCTGGTCACGCTGGGAAGCAAGGGCATTTGGATCGATCGCGAAGCCTTCGATGCCGATCTGAGCAAGACGGCGAAGAAAGCTGACATCAAGCTACCAGCGGCTATCAAGAAAGCGATCTTTGCCGCACTGGGCAAACGCGATCCAAAAGCCGAAATCTGCCGCGACAGCAAAGGGCAGGCGGAGCCAGACAGCGAGCTGCGCGATACCGAAAACATTCCGCTACCGGAAGGCACCGAGCTTCCGCTGCCGATGGCGTTCGGCCCGGACAAACCCAACGACATTCTGGTTGAAGCGTTTCGCACCGCCATCGACGACTATCTGACGCGCGAAGTGCTGCCGCACGTGCCCGATGCCTGGGTTGACTACAGCAAGACCAAGGTTGGCTATGAGATTCCGATCAACCGTCACTTCTACGTCTACAAGCCACCGCGTCCGCTGCCGGAGATCGAGGCCGACATTCGCCAGCTGGAAGGCGACATTGCTGAGTTGCTGAAGGGACTGCTGGCATGAGCAAGGGCGTGACTGAAAGCACC
>JBBSIY010000297.1:0-4755 GCA_038257785.1 Lysobacterales bacterium | reverse complement strand
GTGGCCTGCATCGACGCGGCTGGCGACGTGCGCAGGGCGGTGCTCCGTTAAAAGAAACGCTGGCATGCGCCATATTGCTGCGCGGCGGCTGGCCAGCGATTGCAGCCAGCGGCGGATATTTGCTCGACCCTATGTGCGGCTCTGGCACCTTGCTGATTGAAGGCGCGCGGATGGCCGCCGATGTAGCGCCCGGTATCGGACGCACACACGACGGGCTGCGCGGTTGGCTCGGCTGTGATCGTAGCCTGTGGCAACGGCTACGGGACGAGGTTGAGCAGCGTGCTGTCGCCGGCCTTGCCGCGCTCAATGCGCGCTTTTTTGGCTCTGATAGTGACCCGGAGGCGGTCTCGATCGCACGACAGAATGTCGATGCGGCCGGTCTTTCGACCCTCATTCATATCGACCATGCCGACATATCAGCGCTGCGCCGACCGGTAGGCGCTGAGAAAGGCCTAGTCATCTGCAACCCGCCGTACGACGAACGAATGGCGGCTGATCCAGCGCTGTATCGTCAGCTCGGCATTAGCCTTCGACGTGAGTTACCCGGCTGGCGAAGTGCCGTACTTACGGCAGATGAAGGCTTGGGTCGCGCCATTGGCCTGCATCCGGACAAGCGCTACGTGCTGTTCAACGGCGCGCTGCGCTGCACGCTTCTGTGTGCCGACATTCGCGCGGCGTCAGAGCGCGTTGAGCGTCCGCTTGAGCCGCTGTCGGACGGCGCGCAGATGGTCGCCAATCGGCTGCGTAAGAATCTGCGTACGCTAAAGAACTGGCGATCACGCGAAGGTGTGGACTGCTATCGCGTGTATGACGCAGACCTGCCCGAGTACGCGGCTGCGATTGATGTGTTCACCGCGGCTGATGACGAGCATCTGGTTTACCTGCATGTGCAGGAATACCAAGCGCCTGCCGAGATCCCCGCTGAAGACACCCGTCGGCGACTTGGCGACTTGGTGCGCGCGGCTGCCGATGTATTCCAGCTGCCGCGCGAGCGAATCGCGGTCAAGACCCGCGTCAAAGGCAAGGGTGGCAGCAAGTACGGCGTGATCGAGCGGCGTGGCGAAGTGTTGACGGTCAGCGAAGCCGGTCTGCGCTTTGAGGTCAATCTCTTCGACTATCTCGATACCGGCCTTTTTCTTGATCATCGCCCCAGCCGTGCGCGTCTGCGTGAGCTGAGTGCCGGGCGCGATGTGCTCAATCTGTTTGGCTATACCGGCGCGGCGAGCGTCTATGCGGCGGCCGGTGGGGCGCGCTCAACTACCAGCGTTGACCTGTCGGCCACCTATTTGCAATGGGCAGGCCGCAATCTGGCGAACAACGGGTTTGGCGGCGGCCAGCATCGATTGGTCCAAGCCGACGTGGTTGAATGGCTTGCTGCTGAGCGCACTCGCTTTGATGTGATTTTTTGCGATCCACCCACGTTCTCCAACTCGGCGCGCGCGGGCGACTTCGATATTCAGCGCGATCACCCAGCGCTGCTTGAAGCGTGCATTGCGCGTCTGCGGCCAGGCGGTACGGTGCTGTTCTCGACCAATGCGCGTCGCTTTAAATTGGATACTGAAGCGCTCGCCGGCATTGATGTCGTTGAAACTACCCGCGAACGCCTGCCGCCCGATTTCGCTCGCAATCCGCGCATACATCAATGCTGGGAGCTACATGGCTGACGCCATCGGCCAGCCTCTGCAGCAGCGCTGACCGCATGCGCTTTGCCGTCTGCATCGTCAGCCCACTCGACTATCCGCACAGCGCCGCGTTTGCGGAAGTGGCTGAGACCGTGCACTACACCCTGCTGGCCTTAGGTCACGACTCGATACTTTCGAGTCGATTGGACAATCGGCGGCGAAGGCACATCGTGTTCGGTGCCAATGTGCTGCCGCGCTACCCGATGCAGCTGCCGCATGACGCCGTGCTGATCAATTTAGAGCAGGTCAGCGACGACAGCGTGTGGATGAAGGCGAGCTACATCGACATATTGCGTCAGCACACGGTGTGGGATTACAGCGAGTCCAATATTGCTGCCTTGGCTAAGCGAGGTGTGCGGGCGTCGCTGCTGCCAATCGGCTATGTGCCGCAGCTGACACGCATTGAGCGGAACGGGATTGCCGACATCGACGTGCTGTTCTACGGCGTTTTCTCGGAGCGTCGCCGCGATCTGCTGCTGGCGCTAGAGAACACGGGCGTCGCGCTGCACGTTGCATTCAACGTCTACGGGCCAGCGCGCGACGCCTTGATTGCGCGGAGCAACCTGGTGCTCAATCTGCATCACTATCCGGCGCACTTGTTCGAAGCTGTTCGCGTTTCCTATTTGCTCGCGAATCACGTGTGCGTGGTGTCGGAGCGCGGACGTGATGCGGCGCTTGAGGCGCCCTATGAGGATGCTGTCCACTTCACCGAATACGGCGGGCTGATCGATGCCTGCCACCGGCTGCTTGCTGACCCAGCGGAACGCGCGCAGCAGGCCGCGCGCGGCTTCGCGTATATCTCTAGCTGTGATTTACAAGCGGTACTCGCGCGCCGATTGAATGAACTGGCGGACTGAGCGTCGATCTGGAAGGATTGCGGCCAGCGGGCGCGCGGGAGTGAGAAACAGTTTTCTTGACGAATTGGGCAGTGTCCAGAAATGTTTGCGTTGTCGTTGATGCCAGACAGGCCATTGCTTAGACCTCGACACCTTCGCAGGCGTCGTGACTGTGTCGCTGTCATCAGGCATGCATTGGGGATCAGGGTGTAGTAGGTGACTCATCGGGCTGTTACTTCAGGCCAGTGCTGATGTCGGCAATCATCACTGGCGCGCTGGCGCGCGCGGTCATCGCCGGTGCTAAGTACATCGACCCTGGCTTTGCCGTGCTGATTGGCCTTATAGACTGGTGCCTAGTGGTGCAGGGTGCCAGCCTGCCGGCCCGCCATGCTAAAAAACTGACGCTGCTAGAGCGAGTTCATGACCGAGCGCATCGCAACCTCAGCCAAGAGGGGCAGGGTCATGAGCCATCCGGGCAGTTAAGTCTGCCTCAACTATCGCCGTCGCGTGGTCATCCATGCGCTTGGGCAGACGTTTGACCATCAGGCAACGATCGAGCGATTGTTCAAGCTCTGGCAGAGCGAGCAGGGTAAGCAACCGTTCTTCACGCGCTATCGCACCCGCTTTACTTGGTTGCTGCTGAGTCGCTCGGCCTCACGAGGGCTGATCGACTAATGCGTGAAGCGGTTGCCTCGGGGTCGAAAACGCCCGCCGCGAGGCAGTTCGCGCCACCTCAGCTTTTGTAGAAGAACGCTTGGGCGCGACCTCAAGTTGACGTTATCCCGCAAGGCGGCAATGCTGTCGGCTATTCCATGCGCCTCAGCGCTTCATTGACTGGGCACATGCGCACCGCCTCTCGGTAAGCCCATGTCGACTCGCCAAAAAACCTCCCATCCACTCAAGCCGACGCCTGATCAGTGGCGATTCTTCCGCCAGTGGCTGAAGAATCCCTTGGCGGTGGCGGCTATCTCGCCGTCGAGCCAGCAGCTAGCCAAGCAGATGATTGCTGAGCTGCCGGCCGGAGCAAAGCGAGTCATCGAGCTAGGCGGCGGTACGGGTGTTTTTACCCACGCTTTGATCAATCACGGCATCGCTCCATCCGACATGTTGGTGCTTGAGCTCAATGAGGATCTGCACCACCACCTGCAGCAGCGCTTCTCTGAGGTGCACGTGGTCTGCGGCGATGCAATGGAGTTGCCGAGCATCGCCGAGCGCTGCGGATTCGCAGCTGACGGCCCGGCCGATGCCGTGTTGTCAGGGCTGGGGCTGCTGTCGATGAGCCGCGCCACGCAGCGGTCCATCGTCGAGGCCGCGTTTGCCGTGCTGGCACCCGAAGGTCGGCTTGTTCAGTTTACCTACGGGCCGACGTGCCCAATCAACAAAGACGTGCTCGCCGCGCTGAGTTTGCAAGCGCGACGCGCCAGTTTGACGCTGTGGAATATGCCGCCAGCCACGATCTACGTGATCACCCGTCTGCGCTCAACGGCGATTACGCCCACCTCGATGCGCTAAGGCCTTTCGCTGGGTGAGAAGAGCCTACGGGCCACTGGGTTGAAGCTTTTCGCCATCACTCTGCGATGGTGTGTTTCAACGCGCGCTAACCGCTGCGCCCGCGATTTGCGACAATCCGCGGCCCAAATGCGTAGCGGCAGCCTGTGAGTAGCGAAATCGAGTTGGAAATTGTGGACCTGAGCCATGACGGCCGTGGCGTTGGCCGGATCGACGGCAAGGCGGTGTTTGTCAGCGGCGCGCTGACTGGCGAGCGCGTTCGCGCGCGGATGATGAAGCGCAAGCGTAGCTTTGATCAGGCTGAATTAATCGAGGTTCTGCAGGCCTCTCCTGATCGAGTCGAACCCGGCTGTCCGCATTTCGGCCGCTGCGGCGGATGCGCCCTGCAGCATTTGGCGCCGGCCCAGCAAATTGCATCGAAACAGCGCGTACTTTTGGAAAACTTGGAGCGCATCGGGCAGCTAGTGCCCGAGCAGGTATTGCCGCCGCTGACCGCGGCCATCTGGGGCTATCGGCGCAAGGCGCGGCTCGGCGTTAAGTACGTTCGCGCAAAAGAGCGCGTGCTGGTCGGCTTCCGTGAGATGGCCGATCCGCGCTTTATTGCTGATATCGATTCGTGTGCGGTATTGGTGCCGCAGGTGGGCGAAAAGCTCGGCGAGCTGGCGCGCTTGGTCGAGTCGCTCGAAGGCCGCGAACGTATCGCGCAGATCGAAGTGGCCGCTGGCGAC
>JBBSIY010000296.1:0-4783 GCA_038257785.1 Lysobacterales bacterium | reverse complement strand
CGAGGCAGCGGCCGGACCACGTTCGGCCTCAACGTCAAACGCACCGCCCGATACTGACTGACCCGCATCACCAACAACAGAGTTGGCGCGCTTTAGCCCGAAATGCTCACAGGGTCGGTCAGTAAACACGCGCTCGCCGTTGGCGTCGAGGCACCGTCGTACGACCTGCGCCTCAGCCAGCGCAGCCGCCAGCAACATCAGTAGACCCGTTATGACGAGGCGATACACGGCAACAGTGTGCACGAGGCCGGCCACTTAGTCAGGTCAAGCGCTCCAGCACGGCCAAGGTTCCGCGCGATCGGTTGAGCGAGTAGAAATGCAAGCCTGGCGCACCGCCATCTATCAAACGCTGACACAGCTGCGCCACCACTTCGGTGCCAAACGCGCGAATTGCCTCAGCATCGTCGCCCATGCTTTGCAGCCGGCGCGCAATCCAGCGCGGAATTTCAGCGCCGCACAGCTCAGAGAAGCGGCGCAGCTGCGCGTACTGTGTGATCGGCATGATGCCGGGTACGATGGCCGTGTCGATGCCGCGCGCGCGAACATCGGCAACAAACCGAAAGTAGGCGTCGGCGTTGTAAAAGTACTGGGTGATTGCGCCATTGGCACCGGCATGCAGCTTGGCGATGAAGTGGTCAAGATCGCGCTGCGCGTCTTCCGCCTGAGGATGCGTTTCCGGATAAGCCGCCACTTCGATATGAAAGTAGTCGCCCTGACATTCACGAATAAACGCCACCAGTTCACTGGCATAGCGCAGCTCACCAAACGACGCCATGCCTGACGGCATATCGCCACGCAACGCCACCACCCGTCGGCAGCCCATATCTCGATAGCGCTGCAGCAGCTCAGCGATTTCGGCGCGCGTGCCGCCCATACACGATAGGTGCGGCGCAGCGTCAAGCCCATGCACCTCACGCAGCCGCCGGATCGTTTCTGGCGTATAGCTGAGCGTCGAACCGCCGGCCCCGAACGTCACTGAAACATAGTCAGGATTGAGTGCCTTAAAAGCGGGCAGCGCACGTTCAAGCTGCGCCTGCTGCTCGTCAGTTTTAGGCGGAAAAAACTCAAACGAGAGCGGGATCGCTGGCAACACCATCGGGCGGCACTCCAAAAAGGTCCGCAGATTATATCTCTATGTGCGGATGAAGCGATGGATTAGTAAAGGAACCGGCGTTTTCGCCTCCTTAAAAAAAGAGGGCACCCGAAGGTGCCCGCTAGTGACTCGTGAATTATTGGCGCTTAGTAGCGGTAGTGATCAGCCTTGTACGGACCTTCGACCGGAACGCCGAGGTAGGCAGCTTGATCAGCGGTTAGCGTCGTAAGCTTCACGCCGATCTGCTCCAGATGCAGGCGCGCAACTTCTTCGTCGAGCAGCTTCGGCAGGCGATAGACAGTCTTCTCGTAGGTGTCTTTATTGGCCCACAGGTCGATCTGTGCGAGCGTCTGGTTGGAGAACGAGTTCGACATCACGAACGCCGGGTGGCCGTGTGCGCAGCCCAGATTCACCAAACGCCCCTCGGCCAGCAAATACATGCTGCGCCCGCTGGGGAAGGTGTAGCGGTCAACCTGCGGCTTGATGGTGTCTTTGGTGACGCCCGCTGCGGTGTTCAGGCGATCGACCTGAATTTCGTTATCGAAGTGGCCGATGTTGCAGACCAGCGCGTTGTTCTTCATGCCCTGCATGTGCTCGAGCGTGATGATGTCTTTGTTGCCGGTGGTGGTGACAAAGATGTCGGCCTCGCCCAGCACGTCTTCGATGCGCTTGACCTCGAAACCTTCCATCGCGGCCTGCAGGGCGTTGATCGGATCGATCTCGGTGATGATGACGCGGGCACCCTGATTACGCAGGCTGTGTGCCGAACCCTTACCAACGTCGCCGTAGCCGCAGACAATGGCGACCTTGCCGGAGATCATCAGGTCGGTGGCGCGCTTGATCGCATCGACCAGCGACTCGCGACAGCCGTAAAGGTTATCGAACTTCGACTTGGTGACCGAGTCATTGACGTTGATGGCCGGCACCAGCAGCTTGCCGGCTTCCATCATCTGATAAAGGCGATGAACGCCCGTGGTGGTTTCTTCCGAAACGCCGCGCCAATCTTTGGCAACGGTTTTCCAGAAACCTGGACGCTCAGTGCGAGTGCGCTTCAGCAGATTCTTGATGACCTGCTCTTCGTGATTGGCACCCGCCTCGTCGCACCACGTGCTGCCGTCTTCCATTTCCACACCCTTGTGAATCAGCAGGGTCGCGTCGCCGCCGTCGTCGACGATGAGCTGCGGCCCGAGGTGGCCCGGGAAGGTCAGCGCGTCGAGCGTGCAGTCCCAATATTCTTCCAAGGTCTCGCCCTTCCAGGCGAACACCGGCGTGCCGCTGACAGCGATGGCGGCAGCGGAGTCGTCTTGCGTCGAGAAGATGTTGCATGAGCACCAGCGCACGTCGGCGCCGATATCGCGCAGGGTCTCAATGAGGACCGCGGTTTCTTTGGTCATGTGCAGCGAGCCCATGACGCGCACGCCTTTTAACGGCTGGGACTTCGCGTGCTTCGCACGAATTTGCATCAGGCCGGGCATTTCTTCTTCGGCCATACGAATGCGCTTACGGCCGAGGTCGGCCAGCGACAGATCGCGCACTTTGAAATCCTGCACGGGCAGGGTTTTTACGACAGCATTCATGGTGTGTCTCCGTAAGGTGAGCCGCTTTGCCGGTATGGCGTATGCGACATCAGGGTTACGGGCGCCGTTGCATGGTGCAACCTTCGCCGAGCCTGAGTTTCGCGAGCCAACCGATTAGGTTGACCGGAACATGCAGCGCCCCTCGGCGGGGTGATTCGCTAGTTTAGTCCGCTCGTGTAGCGGCGGGATGAAGCTGGCGCGAGGAAAATCCCCGCGCCATCAATTCAACATCACTTCAATCCAGAATCGGCCCGAAGCGCGTCGGCGCGGTCGGTGCGCTCCCAGGAGAACGACGTGGCAGTGACTTTTTTACCCGCCGCAGTGGTGTATTCAACCTTGCCCGGCGTACGACCGAAGTGACCATACGAGGCAGTGGTCTGGTAGATCGGATGCACCAGGTCCAGCATCTGCAAGATTCCGTAAGGACGCAGATCAAAGTGCCGACGAATCAGCTTTTCGATCTTGTCGTCGCTGATCTTGCCCGTGCCAAACGTGGTCACTGCAATCGAGGTCGGCTCCGCGACACCGATGGCGTAGCTGACCTGCACTTCGCAGCTATCAGCCAGCCCCGCCGCCACAATGTTCTTGGCGACGTAGCGCGCCGCGTAAGCAGCCGAGCGATCAACCTTGGACGGATCCTTGCCCGAGAACGCACCGCCGCCGTGACGCGCCCAACCGCCGTAGGTGTCAACAATGATTTTGCGACCGGTCAAGCCAGCGTCGCCAACCGGTCCGCCGATCACAAACTTGCCCGTCGGATTGATATGAAACTTGGTGCCTTTGTGCAGCCACTTGGCCGGCAACACAGGCTTCAGGATGTACTCACGCACCGCCTCAACCAAGTCCTTCTGCTTGACGCTCGGGTCATGCTGGGTTGACAACACCACCGCATCGATAGCGACAGGCTTGCCGTTCTCATAGCGCAGGGTGACCTGCGACTTGGCGTCCGGGCGCAGCCACGGCAGCGGCGACTTCTTCGCCTTGCGAACCTTGGCCTGCTGCTCAACCAGGCGGTGCGACAAATGAATCGCTGCCGGCATGAATTCTTTCGTTTCATTGGTCGCAAAGCCAAACATCAGACCCTGGTCCCCCGCGCCCTGCTCTTCCGGCTTCTTGCGATCAACGCCTTGATTGATGTCTGGCGACTGCTTGCCGATCAGGTTCAACACGCCACAGGTGGCACCGTCGAATCCGATATCCGAACTGTTGTAGCCAATGTCGACAATCACCTTACGGGTGATCGCTTCAAGATCGACCCACGCGGTGGTGGTGATCTCGCCCGCAACAATCGCGACACCGGTTTTCACTAGGGTTTCGCAAGCGACGCGCGCTCGCGGGTCTTGCGCGAGGATGGCGTCCAGCACGGCATCGGAAATCTGGTCGGCAACTTTGTCCGGATGACCTTCACCGACGGACTCAGAAGTGAAAAGAGTGCTGCTCATTGCGGGATGTATCCTTGTATTCGCATAAAGGGATGAATAGCGGGGCGGCATCATACATGGCCTTCGCCATCGCTGCATTGTGGCTAAGCGAATTAAGTGAGTCTGGGACTGCCACCATTCAGGCATTTCCGTCACCTCGCTTGCTGCACACTTTAGCAATGGACTCGTTAAGCCAAATAGTTTTGGGTGCGGCCGTGTGCGGCGTGATCGTTCGGCAGCCGCTGCGCCGTGCGATGCTCTACGGCGCGGCGCTCGGCACCTTGCCCGACCTCGACGTACTGGTGCTCAGCCACCTCGACCCGTTGGCTCAGTTTGTTCAGCACCGCAGTTTTAGCCATTCGCTGTTTGTTCTGAGTGCGCTGGCGCTGCCTTTGGCGTGGCTCCTGCGACGGATAGACCGCCAGCTGCAGGCGGTCACCGTAAATCGTTGGCTTATGGCGGTGTTTCTCACCCTTGTGACGCATCCCTTGCTCGACGCCTGCACCGTTTACGGCACTCAGCTCTGGTGGCCGCTGATGCCCGCGCCGACCTCCGGCTCGTTCGTCTTCATCATCGATCCTCTCTACACCCTACCGCTGCTGCTGGCGTGCGCGCTTGGGTGGAGGTGGCGAAGCACGGCGGGCGCTCGGCAGGCCCTGATGGTGGGATTGCTGGCGGCGCATACATATTTG
>JBBSIY010000295.1:0-4811 GCA_038257785.1 Lysobacterales bacterium | reverse complement strand
TGCCGCGCGCGTGCGCTACGCATAGGATGCATCGAGGCCGGCTCCTTTGCTGATGGTGTTGTCTCGCAACTCCACCTTAGCATCGCGGGCCGGCTTCGCTTTCCAGATCAATCAGTTGCGCTTAAGTCAGTGCCATTCGTGCCAGGGACAATTTCCGGCACAACCGAGAATTCGTCCTTGGCTTTTCTGGATTTCCACTGCGGCTCGAGGGTTTGATGCAGCTGCCGCGAAAAAACGGGGTCACCACGCCTTACTTCAAATGCTGACTTGATCAAACTCCTGGATGTTCTCCAGCAGCAGGTAGACGCCCTGTTCCAGCGCCTCGCGCGATTGCGCCTGCGACAGCTGGCGGATGCTGTTGACGATGGCGATCCACCAGCGCATGTGGTGGGCGCTGAGCTGTGCGGCGACTGGAATCATGTCGCGCGCCAGTCCGAGGATCTCGATGCTTTCGCGCTTTAGGGCCACCATGCTGTCGCGATCGAGACGGGCTCCTTGCAGCTCACGCATGAAGCGCCGCACGATCATCGGGTCCTGCTCCAGCGAGGCAGTCATCGCCGGCTCGGCGTTTGGCGGCAGCAGAGCGATGTCGAGCTTCGACAGGAACCCGCGCAGCGCGCCGCGCACGCTTAGCCAGAGCTCCTTGCGATAGGCGCGCTCGCGCGACTTCTGCATCATCGTCAGCAAGCCGACTAGGATAAAACCCTCAAGGCAGAAGCCGATCAGCTCCGGCACCATGTTGTCGACGAAGGGGCCGCGTTCGCCGGGGGTCCAGACGAAGTACGCCAACAAGGCCAGTCCGGCCGCGCCAAACACTGTCATTGGCGCAACCGTTGCCAATCGGTTAGCGCGCATGGTGCGCTCCGTCCGAGGACGACCGCGCCAGCGCCAACACCACCCGCGAAATCCGGCCGGCCTCTTCGGCGCTAAGGTCGAGCGGCAGGTTGGTGATGAAAACACTCACCCCTTCGCGCAGCGGCACCGCCAGGTAATCCTTGCGGCGCTCGCTAGTGGCCAGCGCGATGTCTTCCAGCGCGCTGATCTCCTCAGCGTTGTCGACATCGGCGGTGATCGGACGCACGCCGCGGCGCAGCGCGTGACCGGAAATGGTGGCGAAGGTGGTGGAGTTCTGCAGCCAAGCGAGGTAGTCAACAAGCGCCTCCTGCGCCCGCGTTTTGTACAGCGCCACGGCCTCCGGGCGAATCGTGCTGCCCTCGATCTTGTGCAGACGGGCAGCCAGCCTGTCGACATCGATCAGCCGGATGTCGTCGCGTTCCTCGCGGGTGAGCTCGGTGAACAACTGCTCGATGGCGTTGGCGCGGCTGCGCGCGACGGCCGGATTCAGCAAGCCCTGATTGGGCGCTTCGCGTAGGAAGTCAAGCAGTCGAGGCGGTGTGTAGTCGTCGGCGGCCATCTGTGGTTCCTTGGGTGGGCGGCAGTTCTCAGCGTGCAGCTTACGGCGGTCGCTGGCGTTCGTTTGACCGAGTCAAAAAGGGGATCAGGTTCACTTATCCGCCATCAGACCTTTTTCGTGCGACTCAGGTCGTGCCGCACGCCTTCGTCTACTTAGCGCCCGGAATCCGCGCCAGAGACAACTTCTCGGTCGGGTCAGAAATTCACCCTGGCACCTTTTCCGCATGAATCATTCGCAGCTCGACATGCCCGAGGTCAGGGGATATTTTGCCGTGTTTGAGCGTGAGGGTCTGCTGGATAACGTGTTCATAACCCTCAGCTAACGCCCCAGCCCCAGCGGATTTCGTGCGAGACGGCGGGCTGGGGCGTACGTCCACTGAGCCACCGCAAGACCCGATTGCCGCGTGGCTGGATTTGATGGAAGTGGTGGAGGCGCTCTGCCCGGCTTGACCCCAGCGCGAGGTTGCAGAGGGTGGGATTTACAGGTTGTGAGTGGGTAAGTGATCCTGACCCCGTTCTTGTTTTCAGAAGTCTTGCAATGAAGTGTCCAGCCTGTGATTGGCCCAACCGCGATGGCAGTGTTACCTGCTTCAACTGTCGCGCGTCGTTGGGGGCGGCCGACGGCGCGCCAACGCGTGCAGCGGTCAAGTCGGAACGGACGCCCTCGCAACCCGTGCCGCAAGCGGCTAGCAGTAGCGGCAAGCCCCTATTGCGCACGGCTGCGGTGAGTGGGCGTGGATCAGTATCTGCCGCAGACGCCAGCAGAAACGTTTCGCCGTCCGGCATGCCGCCGCGGCCGGGCGGGGTGCTGGCTCCGCAACTGCAGCGCGCGGCGGCGCTGTTGATCGACCTCGCCGCAGTGCTGCTGGTCGCCGTGCCGCTGCTGATCCTTATGTATATGCAACGCAGCAGCTTGTCACTGTGGCTCGGCCCGGATGCGATCCTGTATGCGCTGCTGATCGTTGTTCTGCTGGCTTCGGTGCCCGCTCTGATGGATAGCGTGAGTGCTGGCTCGCTCGGCAAGCGCATGCTCGGCCTGCGCGTGATAGACGCCCGCGGCGGCCGACCTGGACTTCTTCGATCAGCCGCGCGGCATATAATCAAGCTGTCGATGCACGGCTTGCTGCCAGTGCTTTGGATCTGGGCTGAGAGAATTCTACTTGGCGGCACGATGCTGCATGACTGGCTGTGCAGCACGCGGGTAGTACACGCTCGCAGCAGCGCCGCGCAGATCGCCGCCCTGCTGCCGCAGACCTTTGCACCCACGATGGCGGGCCGCGTGCTGCGCGGTGCCGGCGCAGGCGCCCTCATCTTGCTTGCCCTGCTGATTTTTCTCGGCGCGCTCAGCGTCACCCTTAGCGAACCCAATCCGCAGCGAGACGCCATGCGGCCGATGGTGAAACGCGCGCAGCTTATTGCTGAAGCCAGCGAAAACCATTTTTATCGCGATGGGCGCTTTCCGGCGAATCTAGCGAGCCTCGGTATTGACCTTGGCGATGACTTTAACGGCGCGGAATTGAATCCCAGCAGTGGCGCCTTGAGGCTGCGAGTCAATAGCTCACTTGACGAATTGAAGGGCGGCAGCCTGATTCTCTATCCGGAGTTTCGCCAAGGCAGCGTCGGCAAGATTCGAAAGTGGCGCTGCGGCAGTGTAGACATCGACCGCAACCACATGCCGTTGGGCTGTCTTGCTGATGTCACGCATCACGCGCAGTAGTCATTGGGAAACTCTGCCTGCGCGATACAACGCAGCAGGCAGATAGCGCGGGCAGACCAATAATTCAGTTTCGGAAAGGTAGCCAGCCAAGCAGTCCGCGACGACCAAGCGCTTGATGCTGGGTGCGTGCATGTGCTTCCAATTCTGCCGATCCCTCGGCTGCCGCGAGCAGGCTGGCTCGCTGATACATCGTGCTGGCCTGCTTGCGGTGACCAGCGTCGCGATAGCAGTCGCCCGCTAACGACGCCGTGCGCGCGACGTTAGGGGTGACCGCTAGCTGGCGTTCGTAAAGACGGCCTGCCAATTCCCAACGGCGCTGCGCCGCCATGGCCTCAGCGCAACGCAAGTTGATGAAGCGCATGTTGCCGCGGTAGCTGTTTAACAGCGTCTCAGCCTCGGTATCGCGCTGTTGGCTGAACAGTGCGACCGCCTTCTCGCAGAGTGCACGGCCGCTCTTTGGGTCTTCGGCCAGCACTTCCTCGGCCATTTGCTGGGCTAGCTGGTAGCGCCTCAGGTCGTTGAGCACCTTGGCCATCAGTGCCAGGTTGATTGGGTCTGGCCCAATCGTTTGAGCCTGCTGCAGCGCGTCCAATGCCGCCTGATGTTGCCCCAGTCCGTCGTGCGCAAGGCCGAGGTATTTGAAAGTGGTCGCGTCGCGCTGCTTGCCGAGGCGCGCTTGGCTGGCGGCGCGCAAAGCTTCGAACTTGTCGTAACTCCATAGGTGCTTCAGATACGCGTTGTAGTACTCGCAGCTTGGATCGGCAATGTGCTGGTAATGCTGCCAGTGCCGCCAGGCTTCGTCATAGCGCTCAAAGCTTGCGAGCAGTTCGGCCACTGAGGCGACGATCCAGCTCCAGTCGGGTTCACGCTTGAGTAAGTCCTGCCATTCATCGAGCGCTTCATGTGACGCGCCAGCGGCTTTGAGTGCGCAGGCTAGGTTGTGTTGAATCGAGTTGCTGGGCCCGAGCAGATCGCGCGCTCGACGCAGCAGCGTGACGGCTTCATCGTTGGCGCCTAGCTGGTAGAGCTCGGTGCCGCAGTTGTACTGGGTAAGGCCATCGTTGATCGATACGTCAGCGGCACGCCACACGGCCGCGATGCGCTCTGCGCGCTCGATGCCGTGGTCGCGACCGAGCAGATACCAAGGGCGGGCGCGCCGCGGATACTGCCTGCTCATTTCGCGCCAGCGCATACGCGCCGCGTTTGGCTGGCTGTCTTGTTCAAGGGCCGCCATCTGCATGTTCAATGAATAGTCATTGGGTGCGCGCTGCAGGCCGGCAGCGCATAGCGACAGCGCGCCCGCCCGGTCGCCGCGAGCCGCAAGGTCGCACGCCTTAACGCTCAGCGCCAAAGGATCGGAGGGATTGCGCTCGAGGAGCTGGTCGACATCGCGCAGCGGCGCGGTTGGCGGATGCCAACCCAGCTGAGCGGCGTCGATGCGCACTGACGCCTCAGGCGTTTTCAACTGCTGATCGAGATGAGCGAGCAGCGCCGCCAGACCAGGGTCTTGCGGCGAGGCCTCGGCAAGCGCCTGTGTCGCCGTCACCGCCTCGGCAAAGGCAAAAACCTCGATCAGATCGAGCACGATTTCAATCCGCGATGTGCGGTCAGCAGCGGTGGATGACATGGCCGGAGCAAACAAAGATGGCTGGCAAGGCTAAACCGAAAACTGTCGTCAGAG
>JBBSIY010000294.1:0-4815 GCA_038257785.1 Lysobacterales bacterium | reverse complement strand
TTCTAGGTGATCCGTCATCGGCGCTGCTTGAAGTGCTCGATCCTGAACAGAACCACGCATTCAACGATCACTACTTGGAGGTTGATCTCGATCTTTCTGAAGTGATGTTCGTTGCGACCGCCAATTCTCTGAACATCCCCGGGCCGCTGTTGGATCGGATGGAGGTTATCCGTATTCCGGGATACACCGAGGATGAGAAGCTGCACATTGCGATGCGCTATTTGCTGCCGAAGCAGCTCGCGGCCAACGGTCTCAAAGAGCACGAGCTAGGCGTTAGCGATGAGGCTATTCGAGAGATTGTGCGCTACTACACGCGCGAGTCCGGCGTGCGTAATCTAGAGCGCGAAATTTCCAAAATCTGCCGCAAGGTCGTAAAAGACATCGCGCTTGCTGGCCCGCAGCCGATGCGCAAATCGCGGCGCAAGCGCCCTGACATCGAAGTTGGGCCGAAGAATATCGCCAAGTACCTTGGGGTGCATCGCCATGATTTTGGGCGCGCCGAGCATGCCAATGAAATTGGCTTGGTAACGGGCCTTGCTTGGACCGAGGTAGGTGGCGATCTCCTGCAGATCGAAGCAGCGCTGGCTTCAGGCAAAGGGGGTCTTACGCACACCGGTCAACTCGGTGATGTAATGCAGGAATCGATCAAGGCGGCATTGAGCGTCGTGCGCACGCGCGCCGAAAGTTTCGGCATCGAGGCTGACTTCCATCAGAAGTACGACATACACGTGCACGTGCCCGAGGGCGCGACGCCAAAAGATGGACCGAGCGCGGGTATCGCAATGGTAACGGCCCTCGTCTCGGCCTTGGCCAAGGTGCCGGTTCGCTCGGATGTAGCGATGACCGGTGAGATCACGCTTCGCGGACGCGTGTTGCCGATTGGTGGCCTGAAAGAGAAACTTTTGGCGGCGTTACGCGGCGGCATTCGCACCGTGATCATCCCGGAAGAGAACAAAAAAGACCTCGCTGATATCCCAGAGAACGTGACGAGAGATCTCACGATCAAGCCGGTGCGTTGGATCGACGAGGTCCTAGATCTCGCGCTGGCGACACCGTTGGTACCGCGTGAGTCGAGGAAGTCGGATGCAGCTGGCCGAGAAACCGAAATCGAATCAAACACGAGCGGTGCCTCTCGATCGCACTAGTTCGCCGCTAACGTTCGCATACCTCAGCCAACGCGAATCTGCTTGCTGAGGCAGCTGCGAGGCGGAGCGATCGCCAAGACATCCCTGCAAACCTCGGGCGTGTGTTGATCACGCATTGATCAGCGCTTGAGCATTCGCGGGACACATCGCCCCAAAATTTTCGCTTGGGAATGAACGTCTGAATTTGCCTGCAAGCCGCATAAAACCTAGGTAACTCGTGTTGCTATGACGAAGGGGCGCTGGTATAAATCGCAGCGTCCGCCGCCGCAATTGGCAAGCAATTGAATACGAGGCGACGCAAGTACAGTGCAGCTCAGCTAACCGCCTTCACTCTTGGTCGTTAGTTTGAATCTGATTCCTCGGGGGCTATTGAATCCAAAGTTAGGGAGTGACAATGAACAAGGCTGATTTTATTAGTGCCGTTGCAGCCCAAGCAGAGCTGTCTAAAGCTGATGCCGGGCGCGCGCTCGATGCGGTCATCGAAGTGGTGAAGAAGGCGCTGAAGAAGGGCGATAGCGTCTCGCTCGTCGGCTTCGGTACCTTCCAAGTCCGCAAGCGTGCTGCGCGTCAGGGCCGCAACCCGCGCACGGGTCAGGCCATCAAAATCAAGGCTTCAAAAGTTCCTTCATTCAAAGCTGGTAAGGCGCTGAAGGATGCTGTAAACTGATGAGCTTCGTTGGGTGCTTAGCTCAGCGGTAGAGCGTCGCCTTTACACGGCGAGGGTCGGGGGTTCGAAACCCTCAGCACCCACCACCCTATACCGTTAGCAACACCTGGCAGCAGAGAAACGCGGAGTGGTAGTTCAGTCGGTTAGAATGCTGGCCTGTCACGCCGGAGGTCGCGGGTTCGAGTCCCGTCCACTCCGCCATGTTCGCAAGGGCGCCGCACCACGGCGCCCTTGCTTTTTCAGCGGTGGTCAAAGCATCGCAGTCCGCGCGATGCAACGCTTCCGCCTAACGGAAGCGTAAACGACGATATGCTGCAGAAACTCCGCGAAAAAACATCAGGTTGGATTGCCGGAGTGGTCATCGGCATCCTTATCATCCCTTTCGCCTTTTTTGGCGTCACGGACTACTTCTCTGGATCCGCTGAAACGTGGGTCGCCAAAGTCGGCGACAGCGAGATCAGTCAGCAAGAATTCCAGCGCCGTTTCGAAGAGTACCGGTCGCAAATGCGGCAAATGTTAGGCGAGCGCTACGATGGGGCGTTGCTCGAACGGCCGGAGACGCGCACAGCGCTGTTAAATCGCATGGTCGATGAAGAGCTTCTTCGCCAGTCGGCGACACTGCAGGGAGCGATTGTCCCGCCCGCGTTGCTGCAAGAGGAGATCGTGAAGATTCCGGCCTTTCAGATCGACGGGAAGTTCAGTGTCGATCAGTATCGACTTTTGCTGGCTGGCCAGAACATGAGTCCGAGAGAGTTCGAGCGACGTATTCTTCGCGACCTCGAAGTACGGGCGATGCCGCAGCAAATCGAATCCACTGCGTTTGCCACACCCAAGGATGTTGAGCGCTATTTGGCGTTGAGGGACCAGCGTCGAGATCTGCGCTACGTAACTCTTGAACCGGCAGAGGTAGGCACTGAGGCGCTGAGTGATGATGACGTGGCTGCGTTCTATGAACAGAATCTTGCCCGCTATCAGACCGATGAGCAGGTCAGCATCGAGTATGTTCAGCTAGACGCGGCGACGTTAGAGGTTCCTGCTGTTGCGGACGAGGACACGCTGAAGCAGCGCTACGACGAAGCAAGCAGTCGATTTGTAGAGCCTGAACAGCGACTCGCGTCGCACATTCTCATTAAGACCGCAGCGGATGCAGACGCGGATGCCCAGCGCATCGCGCAGGCTCAGGCACAGGCAATCGTAGAGCAGGCGCGTTCCGACAACGCTGATTTTGCGGCGATCGCGCGGGCGCGGTCTGAGGACGTTGGGTCAAAGACCGCCGGTGGAGATTTGGGTTGGCTGGAGCGCGGTCTGACCGACCCCGCATTCGAGTCGGCGCTGTTTGCACTTGAGCCTGGCGCGATAAGCGATCCCGTGAAGTCGGCAGATGGCTGGCACGTGATTCAGCTGCGCGAAGTCCGTGCTGAAAAACGCAAAGAGTTTGCTGACGTGCGCGTTGATCTTGAGCGTGAGTTCGTCGAAACCGAGCGTGAGCGGCGCTTCAGTGAGCTGAGTGGTCAGATGGTGGATGCGATCTATCGCGATCCGACAACGCTGCAAACGGCCGCTAAGGAAATTGGACTTGCTGTGCAGAAAACGGATTTTTTCAGCCGTCTTGGCGGAGCCGATCTCATTACCTCCAATCCGAAAGTTATTGAGGCCGCGTTTTTGCCGTCAGCGATTAGCGATCAGCATGTCAGTGATCCTATTGAGCTGGAGGGCAACCGTTACCTAGCAATGCGCGTCACTGCTCATCAGCCAGCGGCTCCAATTCCGCTCGTCGATATCCGCGCGCAGGTCGAGGACGAGTTGCGGCAAGACAGGCGCTCAAAGGTGGCCGAGCAGCAGGCGCAGGCGCTTTTCGATCGTCTCCAAGCTGGCGAATCGTTAGACGCCTTGGCGACAGAGATCGGCATGGAGGTGACAGAAGCGCTCGATACTGGCCGCACGGGCGTTACGTTGGACTCTGCTATCAGCTCGGCTGCATTTGCGCTGCAGCATCCTGCCGAAGGCAAGCCAGAGTCCGCCCACGTTTCATTGCAGGGCGATCGCCATGCACTTGTGCAGCTGGTGGCCGTGAAGCCGGGTGTGACCTCAGAGCTTGACGCAACGCAACGCACCGCACTCCGTGACCAGTTAGCGCAGACATTTGGTGGCTCTGAGTCGCTGGCATACGTGGCAGCGCTACGAAAACAGATTGACGTCCAGTTCGCGCCTGACCGACTTTAGTTCGGGCAGGCTCGCCCGGAACAATTAGCCAGCCTAGTTGATCGACTTGATCTGTATTTTGAGTCTAGTCCGGCGCATTCGAAAGACCCTCGCCGCATCTTCGGCGGGGGCTCTTCTACGTCAGGTTGTCTGCCTCACCGGGTAGCTTGATTGCGCGCGCGTTTACATTAGCCCGCATTGACACGGGCTGCACTCACTCGATGCCCGTCATACCCAGAATGCTATATCCGGCGTCGACGTGCGTGACTTCCCCAGTCACGCCGGCCGCGAGGTCGGAGCAGAGGAATGCGGCCACGTTGCCCACGTCTTCTATGGTGACGCTGCGGCGCAGCGGCGCGTGGTCTTCGACGTGACCCAGCATTTTGCGAAAGTTGGCAATGCCCGCTGCCGCCAGTGTCTTGATGGGGCCTGCCGAAATAGCGTTGACGCGAGTGCCCTCAGGCCCGAGGTTTAACGCCAAGTAGCGCACGCAGGCTTCGAGGCTCGCTTTGGCGAGGCCCATCACGTTGTAGTTCGCTAAGGCGCGCTCGGCACCCAAGTAGCTGAGCGTTAGGATAGAACCGTTACGACCGCGCATTTGCGGGCGAGCAGCTTTCGCGAGCGCTGCCAAACTGTAGCTTGAGATATCGTGGGCGATCGCGAAGTTTTCGCGCGTGAGCCCATCTAAAAATGCGCCTTCGATCGCTTCGCGCGGTGCATAGCCGACCGAATGCACCAGCACGTCAAAGCCGTCCCAATGCTCACCCAACGAGGCGAAGGTGGCGGCAATCTGCACGTCGC
>JBBSIY010000293.1:0-4847 GCA_038257785.1 Lysobacterales bacterium | reverse complement strand
GATTATCGATAACTCCGCCATCGACCAGCACGCGGCCGGCAGAAAAGACCGGCGGCAGCACGCCAGGGATCGAGCTGGAGGCGCGCAGCCAGCACCATAGCGAGCCGCGCTCGTGCACTTCGAGCGCGCCAGCGGTCAGGTTGCTTGAGACGCAAAAAAACGGAATCGGCAAGTCTTCGATATCGCGTTCGCCGAAAGCGGCGCGCAGACGTTTGCTAACCCGCGATCCCGAACGCAGTGATACCAGCGGCAGCGTCCAATCACCCAGCGGGTCGCTGCTGACAAAGTGCTCGCGATAGGTCTCTAGCATTTGCTCGTCTGACCAGTCGCAGGCGAAGCCGGCGCCGACGATGGCGCCAATGCTTGAGCCACCGATATAGTCGAACACAAAGCCGGCCTCGCGCAGCGCGCAGATCACGCCCAAGTGGGCAAATCCTCGCGCGCCGCCGCCAGATAAAACCAATCCGCGGGCGCGGCCGGTGAGGCGGCGGAGCACGCGCGCGATATCGGCATCGTGGCGGACGTGATGGTGCGCCACGGCGTGTGGAAAGGCACTCCGCCAGGCGCGATTGCCGCCCGCACGCGGTTCGTCGCGCTGCAACAGCACCAGATGCTGCGGCAGCTCAGGCCCAGCATTCGGCGCAGGCACCAGCGAGCACTGCGCGGGCGTGCGGGAGGCATCCACCAGCAGCAGGACCGCGTCGCACTGTCTGACGCAGCGGTCGCGCCATGCTGGGTTTTCATTGCCGATGTAGATCAGATTGCGCGAGGCCGACTCGCGCTCGCTGAACCACGCGCTGGGCTTGCCTTCCGCTCGCTCGGCATCGATCAGTTCAACGCTTTCATGGCCTGCGTAAGCGGCGGCAAACCGGCGCGCAAATCCCATCACATCGACGCCGCTCATGCCCGGCAAAATCGCGACGCAGTGGGCCAGTTCTGGCTGGCCGCGCGCGCCGTAGAAGCGGCGCAGCGCCAGGCGAGCCATGCCCAACATCGCGTGCGGATGCAGCGCGACCAATCGCTCAAACCCTTCTTTCGATAGTCGCTTCAGCTCGCTATCACGCAGCGCCACCACGCGCGCAAATCGAACCGCATCGGTTTCGCCCGCGATGAGGCCGGTTTCGCCGACGCACTCGCCCGGCGTGACCGTCCCCAGCATTCGTCGCCGACCATCATCGTCGCGACGAATCGCCGCCATTCGGCCGTGCAGCAGTAAATACAGAGAGTCCGCATCGTCGCCTTGCTCAAACAGCATGCCGCCGCCCGGCACGCACACGGACTGCAGCTCGTCAGCGAGGGCGCTCAGCGCGCTGGCGTCCATGCCTGTGAATAGCGGCCATTCGGCCAGCGTAATGAGCAGGCTGCGGCGCTCGGCTTGGGCATCGTGCATGCATCAACTCCCGTGTTCTGGGTAAATCATACGGCGGCGACGCAGGCCCGGCTTGATTTCGTTGCTGGCGCGCGCCACCTTGTGCCGATGAACATGACCGAATCGCCTAATCCGCTGCTCGCCGACGCTCAGCTCCCAGCGTTTTCTTTGATTGAAGCGCTGCACGTCGAGCCCGCCATCGATGCGCTCCTGGCGCAGTTCCGTGCGGCCGTGCCGGTGCTGACGGGGGCCGGAAAATTGCCTAGTTTCGACGACGTGCTGGCACCTTTAGAAAAGCTTGAAGAGCGCCTGAGTCGCGCGTGGTCACCGGTCGGGCATCTGCATGGTGTAAAGGATTCGCCGGCCTTGCGCGAGGCCTACTCCAGCGCGCAGGAAAAACTTACCGACCATGCCACCGAGCTCGGCCAGAATCGTGCGCTCTATCAGGCGGTGAAGGCGATTCGCGAGTCTGCCGAATTCGCCACGCTTGATCGCGTGCGGCAGACCCTGGTCAACGACAGCCTGCGCGACTTCCAGCTGTCGGGCGTTGCGCTTGAAGAACCCGAGCGCACGCGTTTTAAAGCCATCCAGAATGAACTGTCCAAGCTGGAAACAGGGTTCGAGGAGGCGGTGTTGGACGCCACCGACGCGTGGTCGCGCGAGATGTCCGACAGTGAGCTTGCCGGATTGCCGGATTCTGCCCGCGCCATGCTGCGCGCTGCCGCGGAGGAGAAATCGCAAGCAGGTCATTTGGCGACATTGAAAGGGCCGGTGGTGCAGGCCATCCTGACCTATGCCGACAGTCGCGCGCTGCGTGAAGCCACCTACACCGCACACACGACGCGTGCCTCGGATCAAGGTCCGCAGGCGGGGCAGTTCGACAACGCGCAGCGCCTTGAGCAGATCATGGCGCTGCGTCACGAGTCGGCCCAGCTGCTTGGTTTTGCGAATGCGGCGGAGCTCTCGCTGAATGACAAAATGGCCGGTACGCCGTCGCGCGTGCTGGGCTTTCTGCGTGAGCTTGCGGCGAAGGCGCGGCCGGTCGCACAGGCTGAGTTGACCGAGCTGCAGGCGTTTGCCAATGCGGAGCTTGGAATGTCGGCGCTTTCGCCTTGGGACATTGCCTACGCGTCTGAAAAGCTGCGGCAGCGGAAGTTCGATTTTTCCGAAGAGGATCTAAAGCCATACTTCCCGCTGCCCGCCGTGCTCGACGGAATGCTCACCATCGCCGGCCAGCTGTTTGGCGTGCAGTTTCGTCAGCGTGCAGGTGTTGATGTGTGGCACACCGATGCGCAGTATTTCGACGTTATGGATGCTGACGGCGCCGTGCGTGCTGGCTTCTATTTCGATCACTACGCGCGCACCGGCAAGCGCGGCGGTGCGTGGATGGACGTGTGCCGCGCGCGCTTCTTCGATGGCGATGCGATGCAGGTTCCGGTCGCTTACCTCACGTGTAACTTCGCCCCGCCAAGCGCGGGCAAGCCGGCACTTCTGACTCACGACGACGTGCTAACGCTGTTTCATGAATTTGGTCACGGCCTGCACCACATGCTCACCGAAGTGGAGTGGCCTAGCGTTGGCGGAATTTCTGGCGTTGAGTGGGATGCCGTTGAACTGCCGAGCCAAATGCTGGAGAACTTTGCTTGGCAGCCAGAAACGCTGCATCTGTTCGCACGTCACTGGCAAACCCAAGCGTCGCTGCCGCAAAGTCTGTTCGATAAAGTGCTCGCTGCGCGGCATTTTCATGCGGGATTGTTTTTGCTGCGGCAGATTGAATTTGCCCTGTTCGATTTTCGCCTGCATCTGGAATTTGACCCCGTACACGGCGCGCGCACCATCGAGCTGCTGCACGAGGTGCGGGCCGAGATCGCGGTCATCCAGCCGCCGTCGTGGAATCGCATGCCGATGTCCTTCACCCACGTTTTTTCCGGCGGCTACGCGGCGGGCTACTACAGCTACCTATGGGCCGAAGTGCTGAGCGCCGATGCGTTCTCCGCGTTTGAGGAGACTGGCGTGATGAACGCAGAAACTGGCGCCCGCTATCGGCGCGAAATTCTCGCCGTCGGAGGCTCACGTCCTGCCCTAGAAAGCTTCATCGCCTTTCGCGGTCGCGAACCGCAGCCAGAAGCGCTGCTGCGTAGCTACGGACTAGCCTCTTAGGGAGCGTTCTGTCGCACCGAGTGCAGAGTTATCGATCATCCGCCTTGGGCGAGATCGGCGCATGGCTGCCACGCTGCGATCCGCGAGGCTGCGGCATCGGCCCAGCCTCGATAGGCCTTCTTGCCGGGATGAAAGCCGTCGCTTGCCATATGGGAGCCGTCCGCAAGCGGGTCGAACGGCAGATGTTGGCAATCGCTGTTGTCACGGCTCAGGCGCCGAAGCTCGTCATCGAGAAGCCGCGCCTGACATGCCAGTCGCCAGCGCAGCGGCTGCGGCAGCGCCGGAAACCGACCCATCGGCGGTAGGCCTGACAGCAGCACCAGCCGGGCGCCGCAGCGATCCCGCAAATGTCCGATCACCTGTTGCATCGTGTTGCCAAAGCGCCGTGGTGACGTAAGCGCCGTCGCGTTGTTCACGCCCAAGGACGTGAGCGCAACATCGCAATGCAGATCAGGCGTGGCGCGCAACAGGCGCAGACCGTCATCGGCGCGGAAGCCAGTTCGCGCCAGCAATCGCCAGTTAAGCGAGTGCTGAGCCGCCAAGCGCTGCGCAAGTTGACCCGCAAGCGCTTCGGATTGCGTTGCAACGCCAACGCCCGCTGCGGCCGAGTCACCAAGGATAAGAACCCTAAGCATTGGGCCGTTTCCAAGACTGCCTGCGCGCTCACCAGGCGGCTCCGGCAGCATGGGCATGCGTCGGCGTACCCGGCGTCCCTGCGCCAGCAAAATGGGCGCGAGTGCGGTGGTTCCAAGCTGTAGGCAAAAACTATTCAGAAGATTCACGTGCATCCATCTGCGGTTCATTGGGTTCGCTAGCCGGCGCAAGCTATTAGAATTCAGGCCTAGCCCCTGCCTATCGTGAGCACATGCCCGCCGTCAGCGTCTTGTTTGCCACCTATAACGAACCCAAGTGGCTAGAGTGGGTGTTGTGGGGGTATGCCACGCAAACTCTGCGCGATTTTGAGGTCATTGTCGTTGATGATGGATCGCGCGAGGACACGCGCTCGGTGATTGATCGACTTCGCCCCGAGCTGCCGTATCGCCTTCGCCATTTCTGGCAACCCGACGAGGGCTATCAAAAATGCAAAGGCATGAATCGCGGCATCTTGTTGGCCGAAAGCGACTACCTCGTTTTCACCGATGGTGACTGCATTCCGCGCGCTGACTTTCTCGACTGGCATCTGCGCCTGCGTGAGCGCGGCCGCTATCTGACGGGCGGCTACAGCAAGCTGCCGCTGGCGCTCAGCCAAGCAATCACGCGCGAGGACATTCTTGCCGGCCGGGCGACGGACTACGAATGGCTAGCGGCCAATGGTCTT
>JBBSIY010000292.1:0-4905 GCA_038257785.1 Lysobacterales bacterium | reverse complement strand
TCGCGCGCGTTGCCGGTCAGGTTCTCACGCGCCTGTGCGAACAGCGGCGCAATCACCGATAGCTCGCTGGCCATTTTTCCCTGCGCGTCGGCATTCAGCGGAAACGCGTACTGCCACACTTCCAACGCCGCGTGATTGGTCGGCCCCTCGTGCGCCGGTACGTCGCTTTGCTGCATGAACAGCGTTTGGTAAAAGGCCGGATCACGCACCCACGGTTTGAGCACGCGATGGTTGAAGTCGAAGCCATGCATTTCGGCCTCAACGAGCGCCCAATCCACCTGCTGCGCTGGCGACCAAGCGCTGTGATCGATTGCTTGAAGTCGCTTCTGGTAGTTCGGCAGCTCCGCGTAGGCAGTAGCAAATCGCTGTGCGCTGTAATCCGGTGCGCCCGCGCGCATTGGCGGTTGCTCAAACGCGCGCCAGTCGGAAAACAGCGTAAGCAGCGCGTCGTAGCCCTTGCCGTCGATCGATTTAGCAGGTGAATGCACCGTCATACTCAGGCCGACAAATAGCGCAAGAATAAATCGAATTCGCATGCTCTTCTCCGCGCTTGGCGACATAATTTACGGTCGCACGAGCATACGCGAGTCCTAAGCAAGTACCCTTTCCACAGCCACCACCGGGGTCCGCCATGAGCAAGCCACTGATCGCCGTGCTACTGACCCTGTTTAGTACGGTCGCGCATGCAAAAGAGACGGTCTCTCCGGCCGCGCGAACTATCGTCCTGGTGCGCCACGGGCACTACGTGCCAGATCCTTCGGTCGATGAGAAGCTCGGCCCCGCACTTTCTCCGCTCGGTGTAACTCAAGCGAAGCTGCTCGGTGCGCGACTTGCGTCGATGTCCGTAGATGCACGCTATGTCAGCCCTATGCAGCGGGCGCGCGACACCGCTGCCGTTAGTGCATCCGACATCGCCAGCGCACACTTCGCCAGCATCGAAGACCTGGCGGAGTGCACGCCGCCGACGCGCCGTGCCGACGTCATGGCCGAGGGTGACGCCGAGTCGTTCGGGAAGTGCAAGGCACAGCTAGACCGAGTGTTTGCTGCGTATTTCCGCCCCGCCGCAGGCGGCGACAAGACCGATCTGTTCGTCTGCCACGGCAATGTGATCCGCTATCTGGTGACGCGCGCGCTGGGCGTCGATCCTGACGCTTGGCTTGAGATGTCCGTAGGTCACGCCAGCATCACCCGCATTCGCGTCGAAGCCGACGGCAGCTTCAAGGTGATCGCGGTCGGCGACGTTGGCCATTTGCCAGCCAACATGCTGACGGGTGCCAGCGGCGATCCCGAACGCAGCCTCGCCATCCCCGCGCTGTCGCGCTGATTACCGGCGTCTAATCGGCGAAGGTTCCATCGACGTAGTACCAGCGCTCGGCTTGGCGAACAAAGCGACTGATCTCGTGCAGCCGCTGTGCTGTTCCACCGCCGCGGCGACTGCGCGCAATGAACTCAACTGTCGCGTGATCTTCGTCGACGCGCATGTGACTGCGAATTGACAGTCCTAGCCAGCGTCGCTCACCGACCGCATCGAGTATCAGATCGCCCGGCAAGGTGCTTGGATGCCACGTGTCGCGCAGGTAGTCGATCTTGCCCAGCACATAGGCGCTGTAGCGCGAACGCATGAGCATTTCGGCATCGCACGCGGGCAGGCCAGCGTGACAACGGCCACAGCAATCAGCGTATTGCTGCGCCGATCCGCATGGACACGGCGCAAGCTTGGCGATCATTGCGCGCAGCGACCAAGCAACAACATCAGCTGCGCAGACGCCAACCCGTGCGGAAGATAAGCCACACAGCGATCAGACACGCGGCAAGGAACGTCAAAATCACCGCTGCGCTGATGGTCACGTTAACGTCGGCACTGCCGTAAAAGCTCCAGCGCATGCCGGAAATCAAGTAGACGATCGGATTGAACATCGAGATGGTTTGCCAGACCGGCGGCAGCATGTTGATTGAGTAAAACGCGCCACCTAGGAAAGTCAGCGGCGTGAGTATCATCAACGGAACGACCTGCAGCTTTTGCCAGTCCGTTGCCCACAGGCCAAGCAAAAATCCAAACAGGCTGAAGCTCGCCGCCGTCAGCAAGAGAAAAAACAGCATCCAAAACGGATGCGCAATTTCATAGGGCACGAACGCCCGCGCGGTGAGCATGATCAAGCCACCGATGATCAGCGACTTGGTCGTCGCTGCGCCGACATAGCCAAGCACCACTTCAACAAACGAAACGGGGGCTGACAGCAGCTCATAGATGGTGCCCGACCATTTCGGCATATAGATGCCGAATGAAGCGTTCGACACGCTCTCATTGAGCAATGAAAGCATGATCAAACCGGGAATGATGAAGGCTGCATACGAGACGCCGCCCACCTCGCCCATGCGCGCGCCGATTGCTGCGCCGAACACCACGAAGTAGAGGCTGGTAGTCAGCACCGGTGAGGCTAAGCTTTCGCCAATCGTGCGGAACGTACGCGCCATCTCGAAGCGGTAGATGGCGCGGACTGCGTGAATGTTCATGGCGAAGCCTTCCCGGTAGGCCGCAAAGGCGAACTGTCGCGCAGCAGCCCGACAAATATTTCCTCCAGCGACGACTCGCGCGAATGCAGATCGCGAAATGTGATGCCTTCGTCCTGCAGCCGTTTCAGCAAGGTTGCAATGCCGGTTCGCTCGCCCTGCGAGTCAAAGGTGTACACCAGCTGTTCGCCGCCCTCTAGCCGCTCAAGCGGCAAGTCGGCCAGCGTCATCGGCAGCTGTTCGATGGGTGATTGCAGGGTGAGCAGCAGCTGTTTCTTGCCGAGTTTTTGCATCAGCGTGGCCTTGTCTTCAACCAGAAGCAGCTCGCCACCGGTGATTACGCCGATGCGATCCGCCATCAGCTGCGCCTCTTCGATGTAGTGCGTAGTCAGCACGATGGTGACGCCGCGCTCGCGCAGGCCAGCCACCATCCGCCACATATCGCGACGCAGCTCAACGTCCACGCCGGCGGTTGGTTCATCAAGAAACAAAATCGACGGCTCGTGCGCCAGCGCTTTGGCGATCAGTACGCGGCGCTTCATGCCGCCCGACAGCTGCATGATCTTGCTGTCGCGTTTGTCCCAAAGCGACAGATCGCGCAGCACCCGCTCGAGATGATCAGGGTCTGCGCGCTTGCCAAATAGTCCGCGTGAGAATCGCAGGGTTCCGATCACTGTCTCGAAGGTATCCGTCGATAGCTCTTGCGGCACAAGCCCAATGCACGCACGGGCCTCGCGGTACTCGCGAATGACGTCGAAACCATTGGCATGCACCGTGCCGCGCGTCGGTTTAACAATCCCGCAGGTGATGCCGATCAGCGTGGTCTTGCCCGCGCCGTTAGGGCCAAGCAGGGCAAAAATCTCGCCACGCTGTATCTCGAGATCAACATTCTTAAGGGCCTCAAAGCCACCCGCGTAAGTCTTGCCGAGCTGTTTGATCGAAATGGCTGGGGTCACGGACGAGGGCTGCCACGGGTCATTGCGAAATCTCTGCTTCTGTAAAAACGCTGGGTGCCGCCATGATCCCGCATCCACCTACTCGTCACTGCGAACCGCTGAAGGCGGAGTGGCAATCCAATCCGCCTACTTCGCTTGGGTGCAGCGCAGAACTGGATCGCCACGTCTGATAAAGCAGGCCGCGCCGTGAATCCATGGCGCAAGTGACTGATTATAGAACCCTATAAGGTCGTCATTGCGAGGCCGGCTACACCGGCCGTGGCAATCCAGACGCCGTACTCAGGTGCTCGCTGCGAGCGAGGATCCCGCGTGACGTGGATTGCCACAGCGCCTGCGGCGCTTCGCAATGACGGTTAGGGCAATAGGTGCTCAACGCAGCGGACCACAGCAGCCCACCTCTCCCCTCTCCGCCTTATCCTGCGCGCCGCTCATCCTTTCGGCCACCGCTAGTCACGCTTCAGCAGCGATTTCAAATTGGCAAACGGATTGCTGGTTGCCACCGCTTCCTTTGCTTTGGAACCATCCAAAGTTCCAGCAGCGTGATCAATCAGGCGCGAGTGTTCATTGTCGTGACAGTAGATGCACAACAGCTCCCAGTTGCTGCCGTCATCCGGGTTGTAGTCGTGATCGTGGTTACGGTGATGCACGGTGAGCTCGCGTAGGTTGCTGCGATCAAACTCGCGCGCGCAGCGGCCGCAGATCCACGAATACATCGCCAGCGCGCGGTCGCGGTAGCCTTTGGCGCGCTGATCTGACACCTTGCGCTGGTCTGCGATCAGCTTGTCGACGTGGCTGGAAGTCGGTTTATTCATGGCAATGTTCTTTAGGGATGGCAACGATAGGCGCTGAGCCCAACTAGCGGCGCTGTGAGGTGTGCCTGCCGCTGAGGATGCCGTAATCCTATCCCGATCCGCCTGCCGCGTGCTTCGCGCCTCGGTGGTCTGAAGCTAGTAAATTGCGGGTCTCGCTTTTCACTCGACACAGCGCATGTTCAATCCCGCCCCGCGTATTCAGCGATTGCCGCTCAGCGGCAAAGATGCGTGTTATGTCATAGACGATGCGCTGCTTGACCCGCAAGGCTTAGTCCAGCTGGCAACGACGCATCGCGAACGGTTTCAGGCGTCTGGCCACAACGCATTTCCGGGGCCGGAGCTGCGCATGCCGGACGCGTTCAGCGCGGCGCTGGACGAGTTCTTTGCGCGGCATGTGCGCCGTCTGCTTGGCGCGCGCCGCACTGTGCGCGCCTACAGCCGACTTTCGCTGGTAACGCTGCGCCCGGAGCAGCTATCGCCGGCGCAGTCGATCTGCCATCGCGACCGCATGGAGCTAGAGCCGGGCCGCTGCGTGGCGGCCTGCGTGCTGTATCTATTTCAAGACGCGGCACTCGGTGGGACTGGGTTCTATCGTCCTCTGCGTTCGGCGGCCGAGACAGCGCAAC
>JBBSIY010000291.1:0-4912 GCA_038257785.1 Lysobacterales bacterium | reverse complement strand
TTACGTGCAGGGCTTGGGCGAAGTGTGGTCGGCCCAGCTGCTCGCAGCGTTGCTGCGCGCGCGCGGCGAAGACGCGGTGTGGCTGGATGCACGCGAGGTGCTGGTGACCTCCAGCAACAACCTTGGCGTGGTGGTTGATTGGGCGGCGAGCGAGGCGAATCTGGCGAGCTGGCGCGCGGCGCACCCGCAGCGCCGCGTGGTGATCACCGGTTTTATTGCGCGCACACAAGATGGACGGCCAACCACCCTCGGCCGCAACGGCAGTGATTTCTCAGGCGCCATATTTACCCGCCTGTTCGAAGCCTCCGAGCTGCACATCTGGACCGATGTCGACGGCGTGCTCAGCGCCGATCCGCGGCTGGTACCGGACGCCGTATTGCTGCCGCGAATGAGCTACGACGAAGCCTTTGAGCTTGCCTACTTCGGCGCCAAGGTTGTGCATCCCGGCACCATGAGTCCGCTGCTCGGTCTGGGCACACCGGTGTGGGTGCGCAACACCTTCAAGCCGGATCTTCCGGGCACCCGAATCGGCCCTGAGCATGAAGCCACCGCGCGCCCGGTCAAAGGCCTGACCATCGCCCCTGATATGGCGCTCGTCGAAGTAGAAGGCACCGGCATGATCGGCGTGCCCGGCACCGCCGAGCGCGTGTTTGGCGCGCTGCGCGAGGCCAGTATTTCAGTGGTGATGATTGCGCAGGCGAGCTCCGAACATTCGATCTGCTGCGCCGTGCGCGGTGTCGATGCCGAACGCGCAGTCAAGGTACTGCGCGAAGCGTTTGCACGTGAGCTCGCGTCCGGTCTTTTGCAGTCGATTGAGGCCGAAACCGACGTCGCGGTCCTCGCTGCGGTCGGTGACGGCATGGCTGGGCACCCGGGCGTCGCGGCGCAGCTGTTCACCGGTCTTGCGCGTGCCGAAGTCAACGTGCGCGCCATTGCCCAAGGCGGCAGTGAGCGCAATATTTCGGTCGCCATTGGCGCGGCCGACGCGACCCGCGCGCTGCGCGCGGTGCACGCTGGGTTTTGGCTGTCGCCGCAAACGCTATCGATTGGTTTGATCGGGCCCGGCCAGGTCGGTGGCGTATTGCTTGATCAGCTGGCCGCCGCCGCGGACCGGCTGCGCAGCACCTCGCAGCTTGATCTGCGTCTGCGCGGCATCGCCGGCTCCACGCGAATGAGTTTGGCCGAGCGACGGATGGACTGGCCGCACTGGCGCAGCGAGTATCTGGAAGCCGGCGTGCCGCTCGATCTCGACGCCTTCGCGCAGCACATTCGCGCGCCGCACCTGCCGCACGCGATGATCATTGACTGCAGCGCGAGCGCAGCCGTCGCAGCGCACTACGCCGACTGGCTGGGGGCGGGCATTCATATCGTCACGCCGAACAAGCAGGCTGGCAGCGCGCCGCTAGCGCAGTTCGACGCGACGCGCGAGGCTGCCAAGCGCGGTCATTGGCGCTACGAGGCGACGGTTGGTGCCGGCCTGCCGGTTATCTCGACGCTGCGCGACCTGCTCGACACGGGCGACGAGCTAATCGCGGTCGAGGGAATTTTCTCCGGCACCTTGAGCTATCTGTTCAATAACTTCGATGGCAGCAAGCCGTTTTCTGACTTGGTGCTCGAAGCGCGCGCCGCCGGTTTCACCGAGCCTGATCCGCGTGATGATCTGTCCGGCACCGATGTCGCGCGGAAGCTGGTGATTCTCGCCCGTGAAGCCGGTCGGCGGATCGAATTGAGCGACGTGGTGCTGGAGGGCCTGGTGCCGCCCTCGCTGACCGCGCTGAGTCGCGAAGATTTCTTATCGCGCGCCAGTGAACTGGATGCGCCGCTTGCCAAACGCATTACAGCGGCGCGCGGACGCAATCGTGTGCTGCGCTTTGTTGCGCGGCTTGATGAACGCGGCGCCAGCGTAGGCTTAGTCGAACTGCCGCCAGATCACGCCTTCGCCCATCCGCGGCCTACCGACAACGTGGTGCAGTTCACCACCGCGCGCTATCGCAACAATCCGCTGGTAGTGCAGGGTCCGGGCGCAGGCCCAGACGTCACCGCTGCTGGCGTGTTTGCCGATTTGCTGCGCGTGGCGGCCGCCTTGGGCGCGCGTCTGTGATTCATCCCGTCAAGCAATCAGCGCGCGCGTTTGCACCGGCAAGCGTCGGCAACGTAGGGGTCGGCTTCGACATCCTTGGCCATGCGCTGAACGGCGCTGGTGACACAGTGACGGTGCGTGCATCAGACGTGCCCGGCGTTCGCATCACCGCCGTCCGCAACAGCGAGCGCGAGCTGCCAATGGTCGCCGCCGACAACACCGCCGGCGCGGCCTTGCTGGCGCTGCATGCACGTCACGACTTCGCCTGCGGGTTTGAGATTGAGATCGACAAAGGCATTCCCTTCGGATCGGGCATGGGCGGCTCCGCTGCCTCGGCGGTTGCAGCGCTGGTGGCGGCAAATGCACTGCTTGGCGGCGTTCTCAGCTTTGCCGATGTGTACGAGGCTGCACTCGTTGGTGAGGCCGTGGCCAGCGGCAGCCGACATGGCGACAACGTGGCGCCGATGCTGCTCGGCGGCCTAGCGCTGGCAGCCGGCGCGCATCCGCCGATCAAACTGGACGTGCCGACCGAGCTGCACTGCGCGCTGGTGCATCCGCACTGTGTGGTGGAGACGCGGCGCGCCCGTGCGGCGCTGGTGGGCGACTATCAACTGTCAAACTTTGTTGAACAAAGCGCACACCTCGCGCTGCTGCTGAGCGGCTGTCAGCGCGGCGATCGAGCCTTGATTCGCGCCGGCTTGAACGATGTCCTGATCGAGCCGCGCCGAGCCGGATTGGTGCCAGGCTTCGCTTTGGTGAAGGCCGCGGCGCTGCAGGCCGGTGCGCTGGGGGCGAGCATCTCCGGCGCCGGACCGAGCGTGTTTGCGTGGTGCTGGGGCGCGCAAAGCGCACATACGGTCGCTGTGGCGATGCAGCAAGCCTTTGCCAGCGCCGGCCTGCTAAGCGATGCTCACGTTGGGCCTGTTGATGCGCCGGCGGCGAGGGAAATTTCGTGAGGGAATCTGCATGAGGTATGTCAGCACCCGCGGAGGTGGCGAGCCGATCAGCCTGTCCGAGGCACTGGCGCGCGGGCTTGCGCCCGACGGCGGGCTGTACGTGCCTGAGCAGTTCCCCGAGGCGCACGTCAATCTGCCGCCGCCGCGTTCGCTGCCGGACATCGGCAATTGGCTGTTGAAACCGTTCTTCGCCGATGACCCGCTCGAGCCCGATCTAGCTGCCATCTGCGATGAGGCGCTGTATCTGCCTGCACCGGTGGTGGAGACGCGCGACGCGAACGTATTTTTGCTGGAGCTGTTTCATGGCCCGACGGCGGCGTTCAAGGATTTCGGTGCGCGGTTCTTAGCCTCGAGCTTGGCCGCCCCGCGCATGTTCGATGCGCCGCCGCTGACGATTCTAGTGGCTACCTCCGGTGACACCGGCGGCGCAGTGGCGGCGGCGTTTCATCTGCGCCCGACCTTTCGCGTGGTTGTGCTGTATCCCGACGGTCGCGTTTCGCCGCGGCAGGCGCATCAGCTCGGCGCGTTCGGCGACAACATCCATACCTTTCGCGTCGACGGCAGCTTTGACGATTGCCAGGCGCTGGTGAAGCTGGCGTTCTCTGACGATCACCTGCGCGCGCAGGTGCCGCTGTCGTCGGCTAATTCCATCAGCTTGGGCCGCCTGCTGCCGCAGATGACGTACTACGCCGCCGCCGCCTTGCGCTGGCAGTCGTTGAATGGATCGCGCGCCAATTTCGTTATTCCCACGGGAAATTTGGGCAATGCGATGGCCTGCGTCTGGGCGCGCGCGCTGGGGCTGCCGATTGGCGACATCGTGTTGGCAACCAACGCCAATCGCGCCGTGCCGGATTTCTTAGCCAGCGGCGAGTACCGCCCGCAGACCGCCATCAGCACGCTAGCCAATGCGATGGACGTTGGCGCGCCGAGTAATCTTGAACGTCTACGGCATTTCATTCCCGACATCGACCGGTTGCGCAGCGCGGTGAGTGCCGAGGTCATTCACGATGCTGAAATCAGTCGCGTCGTGCGCGAGAGCGAGGCGCGATATGGGCATGTCGTTTGTCCACACACCGCTACGGCCTTGGCGGTGATCGAACGCCGCCGCGCACAGGGCGATCGGCGGATGTGGATTGCGGTGGCCACTGCCCACCCGGCGAAGTTTGAAGGAGTAGTCGAGCCGCTGGTGGGTCATGCAGTGGACGTCCCAGAGAGTCTGACCGAGCTGCTCGCGCGCGAGTCAAACGCAGCGCCATTGGCAGCGGACTACGACGCACTGGCCAACGTGTTGCGCGGACTACCGGAACCCTAAGGTTGGCATCGACGTTTTGTTGGACGGAAAGCAAACGCTTTTAACGCAAAGACGCAAAGACGCAAAGACGCAAAGGAGAGCAAGGCGTTTAAGCTTGATTCGCCAACTCCGGCGCTGCGCGCTAGGGCGATTACTTGTGTCCCTTGCGGTGAAGGCTTTTTTACTTACATCGACTGCCGCTACGCTGCAGTTGGGCTACGCTCTGAGCTCAGCGGATGCTCGCCGCTCGACAGCGCCAAAACACCCAGCCACCGAGCGCACCGCTGACGCTTAGCAAGATCACGCCGGTAGCGGTTCGCGCGGCGGCGACAGCCGTCAGCCCAAGGCTTAGCTTCATCAGCCAAAGTGCGGTGGCGATGGCAAGCGCGCCGGCCAGAACAAACATCAGCCGCCGTTGAGCCGGCCACCATCGGCTCAACAGTGCGACAACAGCAAAGGCGATCACGAAGCCTGCGCCAACAACGGCGGCCCAGGTCGGCGCAAAGCCGACTAAATCACCGAGCGTTGTTTGCGCGCGGATGCTCACCGGGATGGCGGCACCCAATGACGTGAGCGCCGCAAGAT
>JBBSIY010000290.1:0-4931 GCA_038257785.1 Lysobacterales bacterium | reverse complement strand
CGGCCCGCAACCGACCCCTTTCGGCCCTTCGAAATCACAAAGTCTGCAACGCGCAGCGAACCTTCAGTCCGCTGTGGCGCGCATCTTGGCGTTCGCGCCCTTTCGATAGCAGAATGCAGAGCCGGCGCACAAGGTCTTGCAAGGGCAACTCCGATCCTTCTGACGAAGGTGACAGGCGTTTAACCTAGGTCGGCAACCCCATGATCGGTGATGTCGTCCGTTGACGAAGGGCCTGACAGCCAGTCGGATCAACTGCAGTGCGTTGTGATTGTGCACAGCCCGTGCTACCCAAAGGAGACAACATGGCAACAGCAAGCAAACGAATCCTGGTCCCTGTAACTGTTGCCGAGAAGGCACAGATCAGGGGTAGCGCGAAGGCAGCTGGCCTGTCGATGGGCGAGTACCTGCGACGTGCCGCGAACGCGTATCGCCAATCCGATAATGACGCTGCACTAGACAGCCTCATTGCCCAAGTGCGGAAATCGACAGCAAGTGCCAGCGGCGCCATTGATGACGCACTTTCGAAGGTAACCGCCTCCAACACGCGGATCGAGGCGATGGAGCGAGCGAAGTACACGTTAGGTGGCCGCGCGCAAAGCCGATAGCTCTCGTTACTGGATGCATCGGTCCGAGCGGAATTCCTGCACTGCAATAGGCGAACTCATGAAACGCGAAGGCGCGGCGATTGCAAGCAGCCACCAGTTAACCGGTCTCGCCGAACAAACCGAGAACGTCGGTCTGCGAAATTGCCTGCGTCGAGCAAGATGCTGGCCGTCAGGTAACGACCCATAACGGTCACACACCTGCGCCGCCAGCACCGAGAAAGCGGACATTCACAGCTGACCCCATTGAGCGCGGTAGAAGGCCTGCCATCGGTGCGGCCTCGGCTTAAGTCAAGGCGAACAACGACGGTGGAAACGTCGACAAGCGCCGCCGATCAGTGTGCCGGCGCATCCTTGCTTGACGTGCTCCCTCAGCTCTCCTGGATGCGGCGCGCGCCGAGGGTCTCCTCTACCGCATCAACGCATGCGCTCCGGGCGGATCCAGCGCGTTCTTCAACGGTGCTTGCCGCCGGAGAGCCGGGTCTCGGACAACCGCAGCAGGAAGGCGATTTCCTACGCCGCGCCGCGCCGCGCCGATGTCCTACCCGTGCGCCGGACAAATGCCGATGGCCGGCGATGAGGCCGTGCAGAACACTGTGCAGCCGTGGCTCTACAGGAGCGTGTCGTGCTGTGCCTCGCCGCGCCAGACGGCTGGGCAACGGCGCGCGCAGCAAGCGTCGCAGCGGCCCCACTGCCTGCCGCACCGACCCATTCTCGGCATGCGCCCGAGCGCACGCTGCTGTCCGCGCTGGTGCAGGCGCACTACCCGGACTTCCTCGCACGTCTTGAGGCCGAAGTCTGCTCGCTGCCAGCCTACGTGCGCGAGGAGTTCGATGCCTACCTGCGCTGCGGCGCGCTCGACCACGGCTTCCTGCGCGTGGTGTGTGAGCACTGCCGGGCGGAAAGGCTGGTGGCGTTTTCCTTAAAGAAACGCGGGTTTTGCTCGAGCTGCGGCCCGCGGCGCATGGACGAGAGTGCGCGGCACCTCGTGGAAGAGGTGTTCGGCCCGCGCCCGGTACGGCAATGGGTGCTGAGTTTTCCTTACCCGTTGCGCTTCCTGTTCGCCAGCAAGCCCGAAGTGATCGGTCCGGTGCTGGGTATAGTGCATCGCGTGATCGCAGGATGGTTGGCGGATTAAGCGAGCGTCGAACGCACCACAGCTAAGTGCGGCGCGGTGACGCTGATCCAGCGCTTCGGCAGTGCGCTCAACCTCAATGTGCACTTCCACATGCTCATGCTCGACGGCGTGTATGAGCCGGTGGCCGCCCAGCCGGCCAAACCACGCCTGCGCCGCGCCCGCGCGCCCACCTCCGCGCGGTTGACGCACCTGGCGGACACCATCGCCCGCCGCGTGTGCCACCATCTGGCGCGCAACGGCTGGCTCGAAGGCGAAGACGACTCTGCCTTTCTGACAGATAGCGCCGGCAGCGACGACGGCATGGACGCGCTGCGGATGAGTTCGATCACCTACCGCATCGCCACCGGCCCGCACACCGGGCGCAAGGTGGTCACCCTGCAAACGCTGCCCGGAGACGACGGCTCGCTGGAAGGCGGCGCCGGCAAGGCTAGCGCGGCTATCTTGCAGCTTCCAAGCGGACTACGTGCCAGATTTCGGGCAGATCGCAGCTGTCGCTGCTAAAAATGAACCGGTACTGGAACACCGCAACGCGGCGCCCATAGTCAATCCACCCTGCGTGGGCCGTCCCGGCAATCGTGCCCGGCTCACAGACGTCAGGGATCCCGGCGAACACGCGTGTTGCTGGCTCTTTGCGCAATAAAACTTCATTGGTATTCGCAACTGAGAGGGTCACTACACTGGTGTCGTAGTTGACCGAAACCTGAAGCTCAGCACGTGAGTGCTCGAACGTCGGCTGCGGGGGATTCGGTCTTTCCTTGTCGTAGGGCAACAAGAAAAGAGGCTCCATGCTGCGAAAACTGCCCACACGCAAATATTTATTCGGTTCAGCCATCGCTGCTTCGAGGCCTTGTTGATCGGTGCTCTCATGCAAAGAGATGAGCGTGTACTTTTCCGCTAGCTCCCCGTTGTCCACGAAACGCAATTCCAGATCTATCCCCTCGGCCATGGGGTCGGGCGCTACGAGCATCGCAACCTCTTCGCCATTGGACGAAAGCGCTGGAAAGGCATCCCTTGCTAGCTGTTTAAAGTTGCCCACCCTCAGCTGTGAAACCTCATCAGGGTGGCACGCCCAGCCCTGGATGCTCGGCAGCGCCAAGCCAGCGGCCAGCACCGCTCGGCAAATTAGAGAGATTGCATTTTTCATGTGCTGATCCTCAAAAAGGATGAGGCGGAGGACGTTGAATAAGCTGATATCACTGGGTCGGTAGCCCAATAAGCGGCGCGCTGGTGCCAAGCTGCCCCACGGTGCCTCCCTGAGTGCCTGGCGTTGTGCCGCTGGGTATTCCGCCCATGCCGCCTAGCAGCGTAGCGCCGACTGATCCCCGGCGAACGCGATACAGCGCGGCTACTTCGCAGCGTCCAAGCGAACCACGTGCCAGATTTCGGGCAGATCGCAGCTGTCGTTGAAGCCGAATGCGTACTTAATCACGACAAGACGCCTCGCTTGGTCAATCCATCCTGCAAAGGGGAATGCGGCAAACGTGCCGCCTGGACAAGCCTCTTCATATGCGCGAACAGTTTCGCTGGCCGGCAGCTTGCGCAGCAAAACCTGCCCGCTCTCCGACAACGAAACAGTCAGAATCTTTGATTCATGGTCGATAGAGAGATGAAGCTCGGCGTCCGAATGCTCGTATGTTGGCGGAGCCGGGACGGGGCGGTCGCGAATATAGTCTGGCGTGAAGAGTGGTTCCATGGCCGTGAACCGGCCAGCCCGAAGATACTCGTTTGGCTCAATAGTTGCCGCTTCAAGCCTAGCTCGATTCGCACCATCAGAATCGGCCCAAAGGACGAACTTATGCACCAGCCGATCACTCGCGGCAAAGCGCACCTCAAGATCAATAGCCTCTCCCATCGGGTTGGGCATTACGAGCAGCGCGACTTCCTTGCCGTTGGCTGAGTGCGCCGGGAATTGATCCAGCGCAATATGATCGTACTGGCTCACCCGTAGCTGTGAAACCTCATCAGGGTGGCACGCCCAGCCCTGGATGCTTGGCAGCGCCAAGCCAGCGGCCAGCACCGCTCGGCAAATTAGAGAGATTGCATCGTTCATGTGCTGATGCTCAAAAAGGATGAGAAAGAGGACGTTGAATAGGGTGATATCACTGGGTCGGTAAGCCGGCAAGCGGCGCACTGGTGCCAAGCTGCCCGACGTTGCCTCCCTGATTGCCTGGCGTTGTGCCGCTGGGTATTCCACCCAAGCCGCCTAGCAGCGTAGCGCCGACTGATCCCCGGCGAACGCGATACAGCGCGGCGTTGCCGGCATCTCGCGCTTCAATCACGCTGCCAAACGCAAACCGGCCGCGCGAGCAGCTGTCATCCTCAATCAGCATCGGTGCCCCGGGGGGAAATCCACGGATCTCGTAGATGTTGGCGAACTGCGTAGGTGCAGGCGTCAGCACGCCGCCGTTGCGCGTCACGGCACCCGCGTTGCCGCCGTTGCCACCATTGCCGCCAGTGGCGCTAAATCCGCCGTGTGCGCCGGCCGCATCGCAAACGGTTTGCGTCGACATCTGTAGCGCGCGGAAGAAGCTGTGCCGCAGCGTTTCGATCTCGGTGCCGGTGGCGATATCGATGTTGCGCAGGCTGAGCCGCGCGGCGGTGCCGAGCGTGATCTGCACCGCGCCGCCGTTGCCGGCCGGCCCGCCGTGGCGATTGTTGGTAGGTGCGTTGCCGCCCCATCCGCCCATGCCGCCGCTGGTGAGTATGCCGCGCGTAAATCCGGGCTGGCCCGGCAGCGTCCACTTACGCACGCGCTGGCCGACGCTTGGCGTGAGCACGCCCTCGCTCGACAGCGTAAACGGCGGCGGAGGCGGCAAGAAGTCGCCAGCCCAGCGGCCGGGCGGTGAAATTAACGCTGGGTCGATGTTGCCTGATCGCCACGCGGGCACGTTGACGTTGCCGATGATCGGTCCGATTCCGCCGCCCATGAATACGTCGGTGGCACCCACGCTGACGGTGACCGCGCCGCCGTTGCCGCCGCGCGGGCCGCCGCCCGCCAGTGAGGCGTTAGCCGAGTCGGCGTCACCGCCGCGGGTGTAAAACGTGGGTGCTAGGAGCAGGCCGGGCGCGGCAAACACGAACTCGACATTGCCACCTTGGCCGCCGTTGGTTGACCCAGAAACGCCGTCTTCGCCACGGGCGTCGATCAGCCCTTGGATGATCGGCGTGCCGCGCGTGTAGACGGTGAGATT
>JBBSIY010000289.1:0-4966 GCA_038257785.1 Lysobacterales bacterium | reverse complement strand
TCTGGCTGACCGCGACCCGCCAGTCGCGTTAGGCTCAGCCGCCAACGTGGATTTGTTCAACCACAACACGCTTGGTAGGTTCTACACACTCAATTGGGTGTATCGGCTGTAGAGGATGGCCTTCGGGCAGCGCAACGCCAACGCGCCTGCAAGCGCGTTGGCCGTCGAGAGGGTACGCTCTAGACTGAGGTCGCGCTTGGGTATCGCCCTTCATGCCCACTCACTACCGACCGAACCGCGGCACGTGCGCGCGCTGAGGACTGAACGAACCCTCGGCTCTCTCGCCGACCCTTACCCAATAGGAGAAGAGCTCGGCTTGGCACACCTCTTTGACGAAGACGGACGCCGTCGCATATGTACTCAATGATCACCAAGCGCCGCTTTGAAGCCCCCGACACACTCATCATCCTGCTTGCGCTGCTGGCCTTTGCGGCGCTCGTCGTGCCATGGATGCCGGCTGGATATTTCCTCGAAGATGGCCCGGTTGCGCTAGAGCGCTACCGCGTCGCGGATGCATCCGTTCCCGTCAAACTCTTCGCTGCGGGTGAAGGCGTCGGCCTGCTGAACGCGCCGTTTGAAGGCTTCACCTCAGGCAGCCGCAATGGCGCAGCAATTGGCGTTATCGCATTTGTTCTGTTGGTCGGCGGCGCGTTTGGCGTCGTCAAAGCCAGCGGTGCGATAGATCGCGGAGTGGTTCGCTTAATTGCGCTAACCGGCGATCGGCCGCCGCTGCTGCTGGCCTGCTTGTTTTGTGCCTGCTCAGCGGGCGGCGCGGTGTTTGGCATGGGCGAGGAAACCATCGCCTTTATCGCGCTGCTGCTGCCGCTGCTTGATCGGTACGGCTATCCGCGCGAGGTCGCGGTCATGATCACCTACATGGCCAGCCAAATTGGCTTCGCCACCTCGTGGATGAATCCCTTTAGCGTAGCGGTGGCGCAAACAATTGCTGAGCTACCTCTGATGTCCGGCGCGCCGCTGCGCATCATTATGTGGCTATCCTTTACCCTCATTGGCGCTGCATTTGTGCTGCGCTACGCCCGGCGGCATAGAAGCGTTCCAGCGACCAACGTAGACACAGCCGCAGTTCCCGACGCTCCGTTGCAGTGGGTGGATCGGGCCATCTTGCTTGGCCTGTTAGCCACGATTATTTGGATCGTTTGGGGCGTGACCAAAGGCGGCTACTACATCCCCGAAATCGCCAGTCAGTTCGTCGCTCTCGGTGTGTTTAGCGGCATCCTCGCCGTGCTGGCGGGACGCCTCAGTGCCAACGCGGCTGCGGCGGCGTTTACGGCCGGCGTCGCTCAACTGGTGCCTTGCGCGATGGTGATTGCGTTGGCGAAAGGCTTGCTGCTGCTGCTCGGCGGCTCGGATCCGCATCAGCCCTCGGTCTTAAACAGCATGCTGTTTGCGCTCGCCAACGGCCTGCAATACTGGCCGACGCTGCTTGCCGCCGAGGGCATGCTGGTGGTCCAAGGCGTGTTCAACTTGTTTGTGACATCAGGCAGCGCCCAAGCGGCCATCACCATGCCGCTAATGGCCGGCCTCGGTGATTTGATCGGCGTCACGCGACAGGTATCCGTGCTGGCGTTTCAGCTGGGCGACGGCCTGACCAACTTAATTACACCGGTTTCCGCCACGCTGATGGGCGCGCTAGGCGTGGCCGGCGTTTCCTACACGCATTGGATCGCACGCATCTGGCGATTCGAAGTTCTGCTGCTTACCAGCGCCGCCATTACGATCGCCATTGCGGTGCTGATTGGCTATCGATAGCGTTGCCTGAATGCGTTGGGAGACTAGGCGTGTGCCCCGGCATGCCCGGAGCATCGCCGAGGAGACGAGTTTCGGTTAACTCACCGCCACGCAGTCGGCCTCGATCTCAACTAGCCAGGCCGGATTGATTAAGGCCGACACTTCGACAAACGTGGAGGCTGGTCGAATCTCGCCAAACATCTCGCCATGCGCGCGTGCGGCCTCTTCCCACTGGCTGATGTCAGTCAGCATCACGCGCGTGCGGATGACGGAGTCGAGACTAAACCCAGCCTGCGCAATCGCGTCGGCAATGATTTCCAAGCAACGTCGCGTTTGCCCGTAGGCATCGCCAGGTGTCGCCACCGAGCCGTCTGCGGCGATCGGTGCGGTGCCAGAAACAGCGAGCGAATTGCCCACGCGTACCGCACGTGAGAAACCGATTTTTGGCTCGTAGGGCGATCCCGATGAAACCAAGGTGCGCATGTGTTCGAATCCTGAGGGTTGAGTGTTTTGCCAATCGGTAGGCGCTGACTTTACGGGCCTGATCCAACCAAACTGCGTGACTTGTTTAGCGCGAGTAATCGTCAGCTCGCTGGCAGGCGCTGTCTTAGTGATGACCGAGCCGGCACCGATCGTCGCTCCAGCACCAATCTGCACCGGCGCGACCAAGCTGCTGTTTGAGCCAATAAATGCGCCGTCGCCTATGGTCGTCAGGTGCTTCTTGGCGCCGTCATAGTTGCAGGTGATGGTGCCGGCACCGACGTTGACGCGCTCGCCGATGATCGCGTCTCCGAGATAGCTCAAATGGTTGGCTTTGCTGCCACGACCGAGTTTGGTCTGCTTGGTTTCGACGAAGTTGCCGACGTGCGCCTGCGCGCCCAACTCGCTACCCGGACGCAGGCGCGCGTAGGGGCCAATGACGCAATCTTCCGCGATCACCGCGCCCTCAATGTCGCAATGCGCGTTCACAACAGTGCCGGCGGCAATGCTGACGTTACGCAGGCGGCAGAATGGGCCAATCCGCACGCCGTCGCCAAGGCTGACCTTTCCCTCGATGATCACGTCGACGTCGATCTCAACATCGCTGCCGCAGCTAAGCGATCCGCGCAGGTCGAATCGAGCCGGATCAGCCAGACGCACGCCAGCAAGTGCCAGCGCTTTGGCTTGGCGAAGCTGGAGGCGCCGCTCGAGCGTTGCTAGCTGCCACGGGTCGTTAGCGCCGTCGGCCTCACCCTTTTCTAAACACTGCGCCGCAATAGCGGGCGCGCCATCGCGACTGGCCATCGCAAAAATATCGGTGAGGTAGTACTCGCCTTGCGCGTTGTTGTTTGAGAGTGCGGCAAGCCATCGGCGCAGCTCCGCCGCGGGCGCGCAGATGACACCGGTGTTGATCCTATTGATCGAAAGCTGGTCGGGTGTAGCGTCACGCTGCTCAACAATTCCGCTGACCTTACCGGCGGCATCAAGCAGCACGCGACCATAGCCTGTCGGATCAGACAACGTATCGACCAGCACGCCAGCACCGTTTCGCGCTGCACTTAGCAGCGCAGTAAGCGTCTCAGCGGTAATCAGCGGCACATCGGCATACAGCACCAGCACCTGCGCAGCGTCTGGCACCTGTGGCATCGCTTGAGCAACCGCGTGACCCGTGCCCAGCTGCTGCGCCTGTTCAGCCCAGTGCAGATCGGCTTGGTCAGCAAACGCCGCGCGGACCGCGTCGCCGCTGTGACCAAACACAATGTGGATGCCGGCAGCGTTTAAAGCGCGCGCGCGATTGACAACGTGGGCCAGCATCGACTGACCGCCAATGCGTTGCAAAACTTTCGGCAAGCGCGAGCGCATCCGCTTGCCCTCGCCAGCGGCAAGGATGATGACGTGGATCGGAGGCGTGTTCATTAGCTAGGCATGCTCAAGGTCTGGCGCTGATTCGTCAATCAGTGCGCGGCATCTGGGTAACCACGCCTGCGCCGTCGCGAACTGAGAACGTGAATTGAAAACGCAAGCTGTAGGGCTTTGCGGCCACGATGCCGCGCGCAACGGTGTCGGGCTCGCCATCGCCATCGTCATCGGGCCCATCGACCCAATCGGCAATTTGCAGCGGCGCAAACGTCCACTGCATGAGCGCAGCGCGCACGCTGGCAGCGAAATCGGTGGCGCAGTCGGCACAAACCAAGCGCAACTCGCTGTCGTCTAGGTCCACGCGCTCGGGTTTGCCCGCCTCATCGATCACCACTAAGGCCTCGATTACGAGTGGCGCGAGCCGTTCGGACAGCCATCGTTCGGGATAGCTGGGCAACACAATAGACCCCGCAAACGGCGCGCCACCCGACGCAGACTGTCCACGATCCAGCCGACGTGCGCCCTCGGTTTGCGGCGGGACAACTTTGTAGCCGACATCGCCAGCTGGGCTGACCTCGGGTCCAACAGAGCGTGTGGCGCAAGCAGCCAGCAGGCCAATTAAAAGCAGGGACAAACTAAGACGGGCAAACCCCCAACTCATCACAGGCCTCGACGCTATTGAGATTTGCGAGCATCTTACGATCGCCTTCTGGCACGCATACAGAAGCGCCCGGATAACACTCACGAAAACGCCGGCTCGAGGCCGGCGTTTCGATGCATCGGCACTACTGAAACTAGTGCTTTAGGTTTTTGCGCAAACGCTCAAGCGCCTGTAGCTGAGCCATGGCTTCGGCTAAGCGCGTTTGCGCCTCTGCCAGCTCCATGCCTTCGCCACGGTTAGCAATCGCGCGCTCGGCCTGCTGCTTGGCTTCCTTCGCGGCGGCCTCATCGATGTCGTCCGCACGCAGCGCCGTGTCGGTCAGGATAGTGACGACCTGCGGCTGTACTTCCAAAATGCCACCCGACACGTAAAAAGCCTGCTCTTCGCCACCCGGCAGGATCACGCGCACCTGACCCGGCTTGAGGCGCGTGATCAGCGGCGCGTGACGCGGCGCAATGCCCAGCTCACCCATCTCGCCGGTGGCAATGACCATCTCGACCAAGCCGTGGAAGATTTCCTGCTCAGCGCTAACGATGTCGCAACGGATTGTCGATGCCATCAGTACGCTCCTGCGTAGGGCGGGTCTAGGACCCGCCGTCTTGCGTGTTTCGGTTTACGGCGTTGGTGCGTCCGAGACGCACCCTACAGGTTGCAGCGTCGCGTCGATTAGGCCTTTTCGGCCATCTTCTTGGCTTTCTCGAAAGCCTCATCGATGCC
>JBBSIY010000288.1:0-4974 GCA_038257785.1 Lysobacterales bacterium | reverse complement strand
GATCATTCGGATGGCCTGATGGTGCGTGTGCGCGCTGAGCCTGACGAGCGCGAGCACATTGTGGGCCTGCAGCGCGATCTGCATACGTTGAAAGGCGGCGCACGCATGGCCGGCATAATGGCCATTGGTGATCTGGGCCATGTGATGGAGTCGCTGCTGGAAGCGGTAGCTGAAGGTCGCCGAGAGATCGGCACCGACGGTATGGAGGTGCTTGAACAAGCATTTGATCGCCTGCACAGGATGGTTGTTCGCGTCGGTGAGCGCCGTGCGCTGGCCACGCCAACGTGGATCATTCAGCGGCTTGAAGCGCTGGTTCGTGGCGAAACCCTGCACGATTCGACACCCAACGGCGCACCCGAGGGACCACTGTCCGATTCGCCGAAGGCGGCAAATGCGCTCGCGGCTGCAGCCACCACGGTCGTTCAGCCGTCTTCGCTGTTGTCGATAGAGACTGCGATTGACGAAGAAGATACCGGCGTTCGCGCCCCGCAGGAACAGATTCGCATCCGTGCTGACCTGCTGGATCGACTCGTCAACTACGCAGGTGAGGTGGCGATCTATCGCGCACGCCTCGAGCAACAGGTCGGTGCGTTCCGCGGCAGCCTGTTTGAAATGGACCAGACCACCAGCCGACTGCGTGAGCAGCTGCGGCGTCTGGACATTGAGACTGAGGCGCAGATCATCGCTCGCTACCAGCGGGAAGGCGAAGAGGCCGACCGCGAGTTCGATCCGCTAGAGCTGGACCGCTTCTCAACGTTGCAGCAGCTGTCGCGCGGCCTGGCCGAGTCCGCCGCCGACTTAACTAGCTTGCAGCACACGCTGGAAGAGCTAACTCGTCAATACGACACCTTGCTGCTCCAGCAGTCGCGCGTATCGTCCGATCTGCAGGAAGGCCTCATGCGTACGCGCATGGTGCCGTTCGAGTCGCTGGTGCCGCGCTTGCGCCGCATCATTCGTCAGACTTCAGGCGAGCTCGGTAAAAAGGCGGTGCTGCGCGTCGAAGGTGCGCAGGGCGAAATGGATCGCAGCGTTTTGGACCGGATGACCGCCCCGCTTGAGCACATGCTGCGCAATGCGTTGGCGCACGGTCTCGAAACAGTGGCGGAGCGTCGCGCAGCAGGCAAGCCAGAAGAGGGCTTGGTGCGGATGGTGATCGGCCGAGAAGGGTCGGAAGTCGTCATTCGCGTATCAGATGATGGTCGCGGCCTAAATCGTGACGCCATCCGGCGCAAAGCGATTGAGCGCGGCATGCTCGATCCATCTGCGCAGCTGGCAGATCGCGACCTCTATAGCTTTATTCTGCAGACCGGGTTCTCGACGGCCGAGACGGTCAGCAAGATCTCCGGGCGTGGCGTCGGCATGGACGTTGTCAGTTCAGAAATTCGCCAGCTAGGCGGATCGCTGCAGATTGACTCCGAGTACGGTCGCGGCACGGACTTTGTGGTGCGTCTGCCATTTACACTGGCGGTAACGCAGGCGGTATTCGTCAAGCTGGGTGAAACGCAGTTCGCGGTACCTATGTCGTCTGTCCAAGGCGTCGCGCGCATTGCGCCAGCCGACCTTGACGCGCAGCTTGCCACGGGTGCGCCGTCGTTCGAATACGCCGGTGAAAGCTACGCAATCCATGACCTAGGGCGTTTGTTGGGTCATGCGCACGTCAGGGCGTCGGAGACGCTACAAGTGCCCCTGTTGCTGGCCCGCTCAGGCGATCTCCGCGCGGCTATCAGCATTGATGCCGTGATTGGCGGCCGCGAAATCGTCGTCAAGCCCACTGGCCCGCAAATCAACTCGATTCCGGGGATCTTCGGTGCCACCGTCATGGGCGACGGTAGCGTCGTTGTCATTCTCGATGTCGCGCCACTGATTCGTCGTGCCGCCGCCCTGCAGATATCCGGCGAAGCGCCTGCTCCGGTGGTTGAGATGCCGGCTGCGCGCAAGGTCCCGTTAGTGATGGTCGTCGACGACTCGATCACCATGCGCAAGGTGACTGGCCGCGTGCTTGAGCGATCTGGCTACGAAGTCGGCGCAGCGAAAGACGGATTGGACGCTATCGAAAAGATGCAGGAGCGCGTGCCCGACGTCATGCTGCTCGACATAGAAATGCCGCGCATGGACGGCTACGAACTCGCTACGCACATGCGCAACGACAGCCGACTGCGCAACGTGCCGATTATCATGATCACCTCGCGTACCGGCGAGAAGCATCGTCAGCGCGCCTTTGAAATTGGCGTTGACCGCTACCTCGGCAAGCCTTACCAAGAGGCCGAACTGCTGCGCAACGTTGAAGAGATTCTGCAGGTGGGACGTGACTGAGGTGCTGGGCGAATCGCCGCGTGTCGCCCTGCTGGGCCGCGATGACGCGGTCCGAGCTCAACTTCGCGTTGCGCTTTCCGAGCTTGGTGCCAGCCTCGTGTATGAAGGCGATTTGCGCAGCGCAGATGCGTCCGCTGTCGTTGCTGCGCAGCCAGCCGTGGTCCTGCTGAATCTAGATGCGGAAGGCGAAGATGCGCTCGACGATCTTGAGGCGCTGCTGCTAGATCCGTCGATGCGGGTCGTCTTCAACGAAGCGGAAACTACGGCTGCGCTATCGGGCTGGGATTTGGCGCGTTGGGCACGCCATCTGGCTGCGAAGGTGTTGGGTCACGATCGCACAATTCCGCCGCCGCCAGAGGGTGCAGAATACTTACCGAATACCGATTTAATGCCGTCCCCGGGCGCGCCACCAAGCCCGGCGTCTCAGGCCGACCCGCTAAGTATGGAGACGTTAGAGAGTGAGGCTAGCGCCTCAGTCGATAGTCTGCCCGCAGGCTCGACGCCGACTGGCTGGCGCACCCATAGTGCCGATGCGGCGAGCGAGGTCCGCGCTGAAGACGTGGCGGATTTTGCGGTCGATGCCGATGCGATCGCGAGCGCGCTTTCCGCGGCAGCAGGTCAGCCTACCGACGTGCTGCGGACAGCGCCGCCAGATAGCAAGAACGTGTCCCGCGAGCCGATGAATGGCGACGCTTCTGATGAAGTGGCACTCATAAGCATTGACGTCGATGAATTGGACGCGGCGCTTGCCGTTATTGACGCCGGTGACGAGTATGCAGCCGAAGACATGTCGTTCTCGCTGCAGGATATGGAGTCCACCGAGGATCTTGAGCGTGAGCTGGAAGCGCTTTCACAATCCACCGTGGCGGATGAGCATGCGGCCATCGACCTGAGCGAAGGCGTTTCAGATTCCATTGATGTCGATGGGACGAGCCTATCGTTTTCATTAGATACAGACGACGCCCTTGCCAATGATGAGCTTGACGCGGACGTCGCTGCGATGGCGGCTCGCCTCGATGCGCTGGAGCAATCGCCACCGCGTAGAGAAATGGAGGTTCGCGATCCTGATTTTTTCTTTGAACTTAGCGAGTCAGAGCCTTCTGCATCCGGCACCTCCGTGTCTAATCCTCCGCCAGTCAACAAGCCTGCGCCGCGCAGCGGTGCCGGTATCAGCCTAGCGCTTGCCGATGAGCTCGCTGAGATGCAAGCGAGCATACCGAAAGCACAGCCAGCTGCTCCCAGTATCGACATCAGCTACTTGTCGCTAGAGGCGCTACCTGACCCGGGGCTACTCATGCCGGTGGTGAAAACTAAGCCGGTGGAAGACGAGGCCTATCTTCCCCGCCCCGGTATTGACCTGATGCTTGCGCCGCTGGATGCCCACTTGGACGAGTCGTCCAAGGTGCCAGAGGCAAAGTCCAAGCACTCGGCCGTGGAGGCCGATCTTGCGCTCGACGACGATGCGGGAGCCGACGCCGCGGCCGGTCACGCCTTCGACCTAAGTGCTCTTGCGCTTGAAATCTCGGACGATCGCGATGAACAAAGTTTGACCTCATCGCGCATTCCTCGCGTCCTTGTGCTCGGTGCTTCGATTGGCGGACCGGATGCCCTGCGGACATTTCTTGCCGGGCTGCCGGCTGACTTCCCCGCGCTGCTGGTGCTGGCGCAGCACCTCGAAAGCGGGTTCTTTGACCGCTTAGCGCAGCAACTGCAAAAAGTTTCGAAGCTTCCGGTGCGCGTCGCCAGCGCCGATACGCCGGCCTGTGCCGGCGAGGTCGTCGTCATCCCATCGGGGGTTCGGATCAAGATCAGCCGAGATGGTCACGTACGGCGAGAGCCTTACGAAGGTCCGACGCACTATCGTCCGTGCATTGACGATGTGATGCACGACATGGCCGACGCGTTTGGCAAACGCGCAACGGCAATCATCTTTAGCGGTATGGCGGGTGATGCCGTTGAGGGCGCCGTTTACATCACATCAAAAGGCGGTGAAGTATGGGCGCAGACGCCCGCCTCATGCGTCGTCAGCTCGATGGTGGATGGCGCGCAGGCGCGTGGCGTGGTTGAGTTTGTTGGCAGCCCGCGCGAGCTAGCCGAGCACTGCGTTGCCCGCTATGGGCAGGTCGACTGATGCGCAGCCTGCTTCATGCAGCCGCGTGATCTGACGACGTTCTGATCAGACAACAAGGATTCGAGAATGCAGCCTGTCCCGACCAGCGATATTCGAGGTGTCGTTATTGCGGTCACCAACGGTCGCCTGTTGCTGCCCAACGCGACGATCGCCGAGGTGAGGTCTGTGAGCGAGAGCTGGTAGATCGCGCCCGCTCTCGTGTGCCATGCGCCGTCTGCGGTGATGCATGGCGGGTCCCCGACCGCGATGCTCGCGCGCTGCTTGCCGCTCTCGAGATCGAGGACCGTGAGCGTCGGCCGAGCATGGATGAAGAGCGAGTCGCCGCGAATCCACGCGGGGCCGAACGTGCCGGTGCCGCGCAGGTCGGCACGCCAGCGCTCCCCTCCGGTCCTGGCGTCGACCGCGATCGCGCTCATCCACGGCTCGGCGGTGAGCTCGCGCCCGTAGAACGCGACGACCCGCTCGCCCTTCGCGAGGAGCGACAGGCTCGCGAGCGCCACCGCCTCGCCTCTCGGGTCCTTCGAGTCTCG
>JBBSIY010000287.1:0-4986 GCA_038257785.1 Lysobacterales bacterium | reverse complement strand
GCGAATACACTCGCGCACCTGCGGATACACCTCTTCGCGCCAACGGCGACCGCTGAAGATGCCGTAGTGGCCGGCTCCTTGCACGGTGATGTGCTGCTTTTGTGATTTCTTAAGACCGCTACACAGGTCATGCGCAGCCTGCGTCTGGCCGAGTCCGGAAATGTCGTCGAGCTCGCCTTCAATCGTTAGCACCGCAGTTTTTTTGATCGCGTCTGGACGCACGCGCTCGCCGGCTACATCCCACTCAATGCGCGGCAGCAGGTGATCCTGAAAAACAATGCGGATGGTGTCGAGGTAGTACTCGGACGGCATATCAAGCACGGCGTTGTACTCATCGTAAAACCGCCGATGGCTGTCGGCGTCTTCAAGATCGCCCCGCACGAGATCTTGGTAGAAGTCCCAATGCGATTGCGCATGCCGGTTGGGATTCATGGCGATAAATCCGGCGTGCTGTAGAAAGCCCGGATAAACCTTGCGACCGCGACCCGGATAGTTGTCCGGCACCTCATGAATGACGTTGTTGCGAAACCACGCAAGCGGCTTGGTTGTCGCCAGATTATTGACCTGTGTCGGGCTGCGTCGGCTATCGATTGGCCCTCCCATCAGGGTCAAACTGCGCGGCGTGGCTTCACCGCGAGCGGCCATCAAAGATACCGCCGCAAGCACAGGCACCGTGGGTTGACAGACGGAGATGACGTGCAGATTCTCTGCCCCGAGCTGCCGAATGAATTCTTGGATGTAGCCGACGTAGTCGTCTAGGTGAAACGCGCCTTGATCGGGCGGAACCATACGCGCGTCGATCCAGTCGGTGATCCACACTTTGTGATCAGCGAGTAGGGTTTTAACCGTGTCGCGCAGCAGGGTCGAGTGATGCCCAGACAGCGGCGCGACCACCAAAACCTTCGGGTCATCGTGTAGATCGGCGATGGCCTTAGCGTCGTCGCTATAGCGCTTGAACCGCACCAGTCGGCAAAACGGCTTGTGTGCAGTTTCTATTTCAATGACGGGCAGGGTGTGACCATGCGCCTCGATGCTGCGGATATCGAACTCGGGCTTCTCATAGCCCTTGCCGAGCCGATAAAAAAGCTCGTAGCCGGCGGATACTCGCAGCGCGCCCGGCACGCGCGATAGCCAGCTCTGCGGCTCGCCATACATACGTGCAGCCGCTTCGGCGCCGTATACCCACGGGCTCATCATGGCCCGCGCCAGTTCATGCATGCGATAGAGCAAGTTCAGATCTCCAGCAGCGATTGTTGCGCCGCATCATTGCACAGGCGGAAAGATGGTGTCGTGATCGGCTGCGAACTCCGTCACAGGTGCTGCGCGGTCATCGGCTGCGCTACGCTTGACGTCACGCCACAGTCCAAGGAATCCGCATGGCAGCCTTTCACGAGTTCGAAGCCACCACCATTGACGGCCACGTGCAGTCGCTGGCCGACTACGCGGGCAAGGTGGTGTTGGTCGTCAACACGGCCAGCAAGTGTGGGTTTACACCACAGTACACCGGGCTTGAAGCGCTGCACAAAAAATACGCCAGCAAAGGTCTGGTGGTACTGGGGTTTCCGTGTGACCAGTTCGGGCATCAGGAGCCTGGCGATGAGGCCGAGATCAAGAATTTTTGCTCACTGAACTACGACGTTAGCTTTCCGATGTTTGCCAAACTTGACGTCAACGGAAGCGATGCGCATCCGCTGTTCCGCTATATAAAAAAAGAAGCCAAAGGGCTGCTGGGCACCGAGGCGATAAAGTGGAACTTCACTAAGTTCTTAGTGGATCGCGACGGCAAGGTGCGTGGTCGGTATGCCCCCACTGACACTCCACAAAGCATTGAGAAAGACCTCGTTGCGCTGCTGTAACTGCGCGCGTCTCACGCGCCCCTCGTTTGCTTAGTCGATTTCACGGAGATTACATGGACGCGCTTGAGCGTAAGGATGTTGAGAACGTTCTCCATCCCGCCACCAATTTTCACGCGCACCGCGAAACCGGCCCGCTGGTCATTGAACGCGGCAAAGGTATCTACGTATACGACACCCACGGTAAGCGCTACTTGGAGGGCTTGGCAGGGCTGTGGTGCGTAGCCGTTGGCTATGGCGAGCAGGCGCTGATCGATGCAGCCACCGAGCAAATGAGCAAGCTGGCCTATGGCCATATGTTTGCCTCGCGCAGTCACGAGCCAGGTATTTTGCTCGCCGAAAAGCTCAACGAATGGCTGCCGGAAAGCCGTCGGCACACCGGTTCGTGGAAAATTTTCTTCGGTAATTCTGGGTCAGACGCCAACGACACCCAAGTCAAGCTGATCCGCTACTACAACAATGCGATTGGCCGGCCAAGAAAGAAGAAGATTATTAGCCGACAGCGTGGCTACCACGGCGTCACGCTGGCCTCGGCCAGCCTGACGGGGCTGCCCAATTTCCATCAGCATTTTGATTTGCCGATAGAGGGCGTGCTGCACACCGACTGCCCGCACCACTATCGGTTCGCCCATGAGGGTGAGAGCGAGGACGCATTTGCGGATCGTCTCGCGGCCAATCTCGAAGCGATGATCCTGCGCGAGGACCCGGACACCGTCGCCGCCTTCATCGCCGAGCCGGTGATGGGCGCGGGTGGTCTAGTAGTGCCGCCGCGCGGCTACTTCGAAAAGATCCAGGCGGTGCTCAACAAGTACGACGTGCTGCAAATCGACGACGAAGTCATCTGCGGGTTTGGTCGGCTTGGCACCAAGTTCGGCTGTGAGGCTGTCGGCATGAAGCCGGACACCATCTCGATGGCCAAAGCGCTTTCATCGGCGTACCTGCCGATAAGCGCGGTCGCCGTGCCTGACTGGATGGCCGAAGCGCTGGTGGAGCCCAGTCGTCAGGTCGGCGCGTTCGCGCATGGCTACACATATTCAGGGCATCCGGTGCCGTGCGCGGTTGCGCTGCGCAATTTGCAGCTGCTGGAGGAGCGTCAGCTAGTGGCACATGCGGCCGAGGTAGGCGTGCATTTCCAAGCGCGACTCGCGGCACTGGCGACGCGGCCTTTTGTAGGCCACACCCGTGGGATGGGCCTGCTCGGTGGTTTGGAGCTGGTACAGGACGTGGCCAACAAGCGCTTCTTCGCGCCGGAAGCCAAGGCGGCTGTGCGCGTGGCAGCGCTGGCGGCCGAGGCAGGGTTACTAGTGCGAGCGCTACCCGGCGACTGCATTGCGATCTGCCCGCCGCTGGTCATTACGGCGGCGCAGATCGACGAGCTGTTCGATCTACTAGAGGGAGCGCTGGCGAAGTTTGCAGACGAGCAGACGGTAGCCTGACTACATACGCACTGCATGCCTGGCAACAACACTAGTCACCGCCGCCGCATCCGCCGCAGCCGCCACCGCCACTGCCGTCTCCGCTGCTATCGGATGACGACGATCCGTCGCCGCTAGATGAACTGTCTGTGGGCGGAAAGCGGGTGCGGTGATAGTCAGCAAACATCGTGTTAGCCAAGATCGCGGTGCCGCCGAGTGCTACCGCCAGCGCGAGCTGGTCATCGTTTGGCGCGCGCATCAACACGCTTTGACGCGACTTAGTGTTGCGCAGCAGCGCGTCGCCTTCGCGACTGCGGCCCGGCCGTCGAATGGCAAAAGCGAGTCCCACGATGGCGATGATGATGGTCAGCACGAGCAGAAACCCGAATGGTTTGCCGTGCTCAAGGGCGAGCATGATTTTGGCTGCGCCCATGGCGGCAACGGCTAAGGGCGCAATCGCGCTCATCCCGGCCAAGCGCCGCGACGTAGCCTCGTCTAGCCAAAGCTGGCGACGAATCAGTCGTTCGCGAATGGGCTGCATGGCGCGGATAATGCGCGGGAGCGCCACTGCCAGTACCGGATTGGCTTTCACGCAGCGCAGCGCTTCAGCAGCCGATGGGTCGAGCACGGCCATCGTTCCTGTGGGGCGTAATTCTCTGTTCTCCCAAGCCACCGATTTTTGCGCTAGTAGCTCGGTAACAGCGGCGTCCGCCGCGCGCTCGGCACCGCCTGCCAGGTAGGCAAACTCGGCTACGGTTAGTTCGGGATACAAAACGGCGTTGCCAGCGCTACGTCCGCTACGGCGAGTGATAGCCGCGATCACGATGGACAGTAAGCAGGCCAGCGCGAACAGCGTCAGAAAAGGCGAGGCTGGCCAATTCAGCGGGTTGCTGGGTAGCGCGAGCGCAACGCTTGGAATAGCGATCAATGCGGTCCCGAGCATGGCCGATAGTGATGCCCAAGCACTCGGCATTTGCGGCTTCTTGACCACCCAATGGCGTCGCAGATCAACCCGACGAATCATGGCCGCGTTTGCGAAGCGCTCCCGTCGCGATGGCCACCAACGCGCGGGTGGGGTGCCGAATACGTCCTCGTAGCGGCGCAGCGTCTCGCCGTACTGTTCGCGATAGCGCGCAGCTTCATGGCCGCCGCCGGCTGTCGGACCATGATGGAGGTCGCATCGCAGAACGTGCGGGCAAAACGTCTGCCAGTAGTCGCGGCTATAGATAAGATGCAAATGCCAGACTTCGTCAACCTGCTCGCTTGGCGTGACGTGACGACTGCTGGTTGCCGCTAGAAAACAGAACTTGCGATATTCGTCGATCGCCGTGCGCGCATCGGCTAGCGACCAGCCCTGTTCGCGGGCAAGGCGAGCGGTGAAGCTGAGCGATTGATTGGGCGATTCAAACGGATGCGCCAGCAACCGCCGCCACAGCGCCGCATGTTCGTCATTTTCAGTTCGATGATTGCTGTCGTGATCATTATCAATCCGACTGCTCAAAAGAATGCCCATTGCGCGCTCCCTCATGTACTGGCCTTGCCGACGCACCAATGCTGCTGACGTGACGCATCAAGAGGGTGGCAGCGGTATCCACTCGGTTTCCCCGGGTACGGCAGCGAATCGGCCTGCGCGCCAGTCTTCCTTCGCCTGCTCAATGCGCTCAGCAGAGCTCGATACAAAATTCCACCAAAGATGACGCGGGGCGTCGAGCGGTTCG
>JBBSIY010000286.1:0-4993 GCA_038257785.1 Lysobacterales bacterium | reverse complement strand
CGCGAACTCTTCGCCACCCCAGCGCGCGACCAAATCAACTGCGCGACTTTGACTCAGCATCAGCCTGGAGATCGCCTTCAACATGGCATCACCAGCAGAGTGTGAATACGCATCGTTGACGTGCTTGAAATGATCGACATCGAGCAGCGCTAAACACAGCGGGCGATTGCTGCGCTGGGCACGTGAAAACTCGCGCGTCAGGGCCTCGTCGAAGGCGCGTCGATTAGCGAGCCCGGTCAACTCATCCTCGCGTGCTTGCTGCGAAAAGGCATCCGACTGCCGCTTCAGCTCGGCCAAAAGACCGGACTTTTCTTCATCGGCCGACTGCAGGCGCTCGGTGTGGCCTAGCAACTCCGAAGTACGCGCATCGACTAAGGCTGTTAGGCGTTCGGCATTGCTGCTCAACTGACGAATCCGCCAGCGATACAGCGCGTAGCCAACGAGCAGACTAATCAGCGCCGCGATCGGTACAAAACCGGCATGCTGCCAAAACTGCGGCGTAACGTTTAGGCGCAGCGTCGCTTCATCAGCGCTCCAGTCACCGCCCGGTCGCGCGGCACTTACGCGAAACGTGTAGTGACCCGGCGGCAGGTTGGTGAACTGAGCAGTACGTGCCGTTCCGGCATCGACCCAGGCGGAATCAAACCCCTCCAAACGATAGCGGTAGCGAAGGTGCCTAGACTGTAAGAACGTGAGGCCCGCAAAGCTAACTTCCACCCGTCGGGTAGCCGCTGGCAAAAGCAGCGCTGCGGCTGCTGGCACTACGTCGTCATCAATCCTGACTCGCTCAATAATGACGCGCGGCGCACTCAGTGGCCCCGTTGCCCGTTGATTGGGCATGACAGCGGCCACGCCCTTGGCTGTGCTGAACCAAAGCGAACCATCACGGCGACGCACCGCCGAGGGCCAACTACCGCCGTTGGCCTGCGGACTGGCCATACCGTCACCCTCACCAAACCGCTCAATATTCAACCCCGACACTATGCCGTCAGCTGCTTGGTTAGCCGCTGCAAGGTCGAGCCGCAAAACACCTCGATTGCTTGCGACCCAGAGTCCCCCAATACCGTCATCCAGCACTGCGAATAGCGAGTCGAAGGGTAAGCCATTGGCGACGCCAACTTGGGCAAATATACCGTCGATATAACGCAGTAACCCGCGATCAGTAGCCAGCCACAGCGTGCCGTTACTCTGCTCTGCAAAACCGAACACTCGGTGCGCATCTCCGGCGGCGCTTAGGTCAGCCGGCCGCAGGGTTTCGGAGCCGGCATCGACCGTGGCGAGGCCCTTGGTGGTACCGACCCACAGCCTTCCTGTTCGGTCCAAATGCAGGGCTGTGACCAGCTCGCGCGGCAGTCCGTCGGCCAACCCATATTGGCGCACGCCAGCCGAATCAATGCGAGCCAATCCACGTGATGTTCCGACCCAAACAACACCGTCAGGTGTCTCAAGAATGGTGCGCACGCTGCTGCTCGGCAGCCCTTGATCCTCACCGTATACGGCGACGACCCGATCATCTTTTAACTTGGCGACGCCGCTGTAGTAGGTGCCTACCCAAAGCGTGTCGTCGCGGCCCACGGCAAGGCTCAGAATCGATGTGCCGGGCAGCCCGACCTGCGTGGAGTCTAGAGACTCGAACTGACCGTTTTGGACTTTGGTAAGGCCCGCACTAGTGCCAATCCACGTGGTGCCGGCGCGGTCTTCCAGCACCGTACGAACATAGTCACCGTTCATGCCAGCCTCCACCCCATACGAGCGGAACGGCGCTGCACGCAACCGCACCAGTCCGGCGTTAGTGCTGACCCACAGACTTTGCTCTGCGTCGCGCATGATGGCTGCCACGCGGCCGTTCGGGAGCCCGTCCTTAACGCCCAAGTGGTCGAGGCCCTCCGGCGTAACTCGATAAAGCCCGCCAGCAATTGTGCCTACCCAAAGCGTGCCGTCGGGATCGACGTGCAGAGACTGCGCCGCCTCATGCTGCAAGCCGTGATGGACCTCCGCGAAGCGTAGGTCGTGTCCCGCCACATAGACGCCACGCTCGGTTCCTGCATAAATCTGACCGTCGGGCGCAATGCGCACGCTCAACACTGGGCCGCGAGGGAGTCCGTCATCGGTAGACACGCCGCGCGCCTGATCGCCGTCGACAACCCCGAGCCCATCGCCTGTGGCAATCAGCATTCGTCCCGACTTGTCGAGCGCCATGCCGTAGCCGACGTTGCTAGGCAGCCCATCAGCCTCGGAAAAATGCCGCGGCGGCTGCCCCAACTTGCGGCGCTCTAGCCCGCCATCTTCGGTGAGTATCCACAGTGTCTCGTCGTCTTGCTCGATCACTGACATGATCTGCGCGTCTTCGGTACCGACTTGTTGATTGATGAGCGACCATTCGCCAGCACGCTGGCGGACCACGCCACCGCGCGCCGTAGCGACCCATAGGCTACCGGTAGGACCCACGTGTAGCGCGCGAATGCCGTTGTCACTTAGATACGGCAGGTTCGAGCGATCCAGCACCACAAATTCGTGGCCATTGAAGCGCACAACGCCTTCCCATGTGGCGAGCCAGAGGTAACCTTCCGGCGTTTGTGCTAGATCCAGCACGAGGTTGTGCGGCAGACCGTCGCGCGTAGTCCATGTTTCGACGAAAAGATCAGCTAGCGGTCCGTGTTTGATCGACGCCAGCGCTTGACCGCAAAGAACCCAAGCTAGCAACGCCGACACGCCAAACCAATTTGGTAGCCGAATCACCAATCAGCCTTTTGTTAGCCCGCTCATGGGACCCATACAGCCCCGGTAGTGCTTTAGCTCGGCGAGTGATTCACGAATATCTGAAAGCGCAGTGTGCGCACCCTGTTTGACCACACCTGCAGCGATCGTCGGAGCCCACGCCTGAGCCAAAACCTTGAGCGTGGTGACATCCAAATTTCGGTAGTGAAAAAAGCGCTCCAGCCGCGGCATACAGCGCGCCAGAAAGCGGCGATCTTGGCAAATCGAGTTACCGCAAATTGGCGAACTGCCGGCGGCTACCCAAGGCTCCAGAAAATCGAGCGTGCGTTGCTCGGCCTCGTGCATCGATAGCTGCGAATCTACGACACGCTGCCACAAGCCCGATCGCGCATGATGCGTGCGATTCCAGTCATCCATCGCCTCTAGCCTAGCCACCGGATGCTGGACCGCTAGCTCAGGACCTTCAGCCAAGACATTCAACTCCCTATCAGTGACCAGCGTCGCGATCTCAATGATGGAGTCGCTCATCGGATCGAGCCCGGTCATCTCCAGATCAATCCAAATGAAACGCTGCTTACGCGGATCGACGCTTGTTTCAGGCGCGGCTGCCAGCTCAGTCACGGTTGCTCCTCTTTTGGGTGTTGCGGCGCAACTTATCAGACTACGAACCACTAAACCGCGTCAGGCAGCACGCGCCTGGATCGCCATCAAACGCCGCTGCGCGACCGTTTGCGCCGGAAAAAGTCACGCAAAAGCGTGCCGGCCTCGTCAGCCAACAGGCCTTTTGTCACTGCGATGCAATGGTTGTGCCGCACATCCGTCAGCAAATCGAACACGCTGCCGCAGGCGCCGGTTTTTGGATCACTGGCAGCGAACACCACGCGCGCCACACGAGCGTGAATCAGCGCCATCGCGCACATTGCGCAAGGCTCAAGGCTGACATAAAGCGTCGTCCCCGGTAGCCGATAGTTTTCCATCGCCCGTCCAGCAGCGCGCAATGCGACTACTTCCGCATGCGCGGTGGGGTCGTGTTCGGCGATATTGCGATTCCAGCCGGCGCCTATTTGCAACCCAGCCGCGCTAACTAGGATCGCCGCGACCGGAACCTCGCCCGCCTCATGCTCGGCTCGCACGGCCAAATCCAGCGTTCGGCGCATCCAGGTCGCGTCCGTCATCGACTCGTCGACCAAGCACGCATTCGAATCCGTTGGCATCGTCACTCAGGGACGCTCACGGACCCACGGCTAATGACTGGCTCGGCTATCCTGCTCATTCACACGCTGCCTTCGGGGTTGTTTGAATGATATCCAAGTGGCGCTGGCTACTGCTTCAATTCAGCCGCAAGCTGTGGGTTAGGGTATCGCTGTTTGCAGCGCTCGCAATCGCGACTGCACTCGTGGCCATTCTCATTTCACGCCTGATTCCGGGCGGTCTTCCTGGCAAGATTGGCGCCAATGCGGTAGATGGCATTCTCGATATTTTGGCATCCAGCATGCTGGCGGTGACTACGTTCTCGCTAGGCGTGATGGTGTCGGCGTATAGCGCTGCAACCAGCAATGTGACGCCGCGGGCAACGCGTCTGCTGATGCAGGACACCGCGACGCAGAACATGCTTGGCACGTTCATCGGCACGTTCCTCTACAGCCTAGTCGGCATCATTGCGCTCAGCGCTGGCGCGTACGGCGAGGAAGGCCGAGCGGTGCTGTTTTTGGTCACCCTTGGTGTCATTGTCGTGGTGGTCGGCACCCTGCTTCGCTGGATAGAACACCTATCGAAACTGGGCCGAGTTGGCGAAACAACGGATCGCGTGGAAGAGGCTGCGCTCGCGGCAGTCGAAGCACGACTGAAACAGCCCAATCTAGGTGGACGACTGCTGAAGGATTTGGCCGACGCGGTTCCGGCCACTGCGACTCCGATCTACCCAGCAAAGATTGGCTACGTTCAACACGTTGATTTGCAGGCTTTGTCTGACCTGACAAAAGCGAAAAAAGACAGCGATAGTGACGAAAAAAGCGGCACACGCCAGCTGTACGTGGCTGCCCTGCCCGGCACGTTCGTATACCCCACCAAGCCACTTGCCTATCTCGACTTGCCTTCTAAGGGTGCGGCCGATGACGTCGATCAGGACGCCGATGAGGACGCCGAGAAAATTCGAAAAGCCTTCAGCGTCGATGACGAGCGATCGTTTGATCAGGACCCACGCTTTGGTCTGTCGGTGCTGTCTGAAATTGCCTCGCGCGCCCTCTCACCAGCGCTGAATGACCCCGGCACGGCG
>JBBSIY010000285.1:0-4998 GCA_038257785.1 Lysobacterales bacterium | reverse complement strand
TCCATCCGTTGATTCCCGACTCCATATTGTCGAAAAACAGCTGCTTGACGTTCGCGCCGGCGGCACATTGGCCTGCCGCCGCGCGCGTCTGGAAACTGAAAATCGCCGAACTGCTGCCGACGCCGCAGACGTTGGTGGAACGCACGCGCCAGAAGTAGGTCGTGGCGTTGGTCAGCTGAGGCGGTACTTGGACCGAGGTCTGAATGGACGCTGGGCTGGTGTAAACAATATTGGTGAAGGCTTGATCGGTGGCGATCTCGGCGACGTAGGTTTGACCCTGCTGCGCAACGCCCCAGCTCAACACGGGATTGGTCGGCACACCCACGGCGTCATCGGCCGGTAGCGTCAGCGCAGGCCCGTCTGGCGCGGCTGAAAACACCTGTAGGTCCACGCTGCGCGATCGCAATGCAGCGGGCGAGCCGCCGGTGGCGGTGATGGTGATCGGATAGGTACCGAAAGCGGCGCTCCCTGAGTTGATCGACAGCACGGCGCTGCCGGGGACCGAAGTCAGCGAGGTGGGACTAAAGCTCAGCGTCGAACCCGCTGGATTGCCGCTAGCGCTCAAGCTGGCCGAACCCGCAAACCCGCTGTATGCATGCCCCTCCACGCTGAAATCCACGGAGTTCGGCGTGCAAACTTGCTGGGTAAGCGGAACGGCCGCGATGCCAAAGCTTGGGGCGCCGCAGCTGGGAAACTTGAACGAGCCCGCTTGCAGCGTCCACGTGGTACCGCTGGTGATGAAGTACTCGTTGATGTACCAGAATGTGCAGTCGTCCACGTCTACATTCATTGACGTGTAGTCGCCCCAGCGACGCGTGCTTGCCGTATGGCCGCCAGCACCCTGAGCGATCAGCCCTTCGCCCTGGCCCATTTCATTGACTGGGTCTTCCTGCAGGCGACCGGTGTAGCGGATGCTTGGAAACGAAGTGGCGCTTGATGCGCTGTAGCCAAGGGCGATATTGCCCGACGCGTCAGCAGCGATAGATCCCATCCAGCGATTGATGCCATCGCTCACACCGGGTGCGTAGGTGCTGTCTTGATACAGAACAGGCGTGGTGTCGAGGCTGCGAATCTCCCACCAGCGAATGCCGGCAATTCCAGCGGCGGCCTCAACCGATTGGTTGGTAACGATGGACTCGTAGCTGCCGTAGTTGCGATAGGCCGCGCGAAACATGGGGCGCTGCCGATACGAAAGCACATCGAGCCGGCCTAGCGGCGCTGGCTGGGCGATGCAGTCGCGCGAGCTGGGCGCGCAAGGAAACACGGTGTCGTAGGGCGCAATGGGGATGATCGCCGACAGCACCATGGAGGAGTTGGCCGGTGTCGCAAAGTCCAGCGTCAACTTCCAAAACGATAGGGCGTCCAAGGTCGCGCCATATGGGCCGCCGTCGTCCATTGAGCCAACCAGATAGGCCGGGCTGCCGTCAGGCGGCAAGGTGAGGCCGTCGATATCCGCAGGCAGCAGGCCGTCCCCCACTAGCTGTGCAACGCCGGGGGTAAGGAATTGCAGAAACGAAACAACCACAGGGGACAGGCTCCCGGCCAGCATCGCATCGCGGTCAAGCGCGTAAGTGCCAATCGCGCTGTTGTTGCCAAGCTCGCGCGTGGTGATCACGTAGGCGTCTGTCCAGACCCCGTACTTGGGATAGTCAGGAAAGACGCTCGCGGGGAATGCGTATCGCTGATAGGTGCCGGTCGGGTCTGACGTCGTAGAGAGCGCCAAGCAGTTGAAGAATCCAGGCCCCGTGCTGATTGAAAACTGACTCAGCAGCCATCTATCAGCAAGCTGATCATAAAGAACGATGGGGTCGCCCGCGTTCTCGGTTTCGCAATCGCCGCCGAATCCCTGCCACAGGGTATTGATGTTGGCCGGGCCGAATACTGAGGCTCCGGTGGCTTTGGAAAATATCTGGAACGATGAGTTCGACATGCGCACGTAGTGATCTACGCCCACATCGCCGACCGGGTCGGGAGGGTTGGCCGTGCCCGTGCCGACTGGGAAATTTTGCAGGGTTGCGGGGATCCGCACGGGCGGACCCTGCCAGCTCTGCAGGGCACCGTCGGGGTCCTGCTTGTTGCCGTACTTCCACCTGCCAGCAGGTTCCGGTTCCACCATCATCAGGCCGAGAAAGCTCAGGCCATCACCGTCGGCGGAAGGGATCAACGGCATGTTTCGCAGCGGCGGCGATACATCGGCTCTGACCGCCGTAGACGCATAGCGAAACTCGGCCCGCACGTCTGGGAAGTTGGTGATCGTCGGATCAGCCGCGTGTGCATTGGCGATTAGGCCAAACCCGACCGCCGCATACACGCAGCTAAACAATTTTCTCGAAAGCATTGACTTCCCCTAGAAGCAAAACGAGCGAAGTCCGGGGACGACAACCGCGACTCAGGACGAGTGGCTCGTCGCGCGTGGCCAGAACAGGTGGCCGCAACGTTACGGAGGTTGGTGTCCAGCCGCAAGTGAGGATGGACGGTGACGTGGTCGGTCTATCCAAAGATGCCGCACAGGCTCAGCGCCAAGGGGCAAAAAGCGCTACGAGAAGCCAAACCGACAGCCGGCATATTGCTCCGTCGGGCCGGGCTGCGGGCACATGAAAGTTAACCCTAGCTGCGCTCTTCACGTGCGTCGTGTCAGGTGAGCGCGTCGCCAGGCTTGCGCTTCAGGAGGCTTGGCGCCTCACGAGCGTCTATGGCAACCATCGCGATTGCGGCACAGCGTCCAGCACCTGTTGCCAAGGAAACAGTGGGCCGGGATCACGCTTGCGTGAGATGAGTACGCTCGGGTCATCCTCTGCCGGAATAATCTGTCGATCCAAATCTTCGTGGCCGGCGATCCATTGAGCGTTCGGCAGCGTGTCGGCGAGAACATTGAGCAAGGCAATCAGCGCGGCGATCTGCGCGGCGGGGTAGGCCTCATCCATTACCTGATGATCGCTATCGAACCAGCGCGGATGGCGCCCTGTGTTGACTAGCTCAATGCCCAAGGTGTCGCTGTTCTGATTGCGAACGTGGTGCGCGACGCGCGTCTCTATTACGTAGCGCAAAACGCGACCGTCGCGGTCAATGTAGTAGTGCCCGCTGTTGCCGGTGCCAGAAGCGGGGTAGAGCACGCGTTCGCCGAACTCTCGGGCGCTCGTTAGGTCGGGCGATTCGGTGCAGTGAATGACGATGCCTTTGATAGCGCTAAGCGGACGCTCTTCCAACTGCATGACATAGGGCAGCGGGGCGTCTTCAATCGGCAGCGGAGGCAGGTCGGCAAACATGCGCGCACTTTAGCAGCCTGTTGGACCTAGGTCGGCACGCCTGCCGTATCGTCTGCTGGCCCAAGTTTTCGCCAATTTTTGGCCCATAGCGATGTGATTGTCATGCTGTGAGCCTTTATTCGTCGAACAGTTGTCCTGCGCGCTGCTGACTTTTCGCCTCGACCACCTGAGCGCGTGAGGCTGCTAGCATTCGCGTCATCTCAAAGAATTGAATCCGATGGCATTTTCGGCCGGGAGTTCGCTCTCAATACTGCTCGCGCAGTTTCCGCGCGCAGGTCGCGTTGACTGGATCGGCCTGCGTCCTGCGCGCGACGTGCCAATGCGCGAGGCAGACGCAGCCGAGGCGCTAGCGGGCGTTGGATTGGTTGGTGATCGCTATGCCGGCGGTAGCGGCAAGCGTGGCATTACGATTATGCAGAGCGAACATCTGACGGTGATTGCCGCACTTGCAGGACTCGCGACTATTCAACCGTCCCTGCTGCGGCGCAATCTGCTGGTCTCTGGGTTGCCGGTCATCGCGTTGAAGGGCGTGCGTTTTCGCATTGGGGAAGCGCTGTTTGAGGGCACCGGTCCGTGCGACCCATGTTCGCGAATGGAAGATGCGCTAGGCGTTGGCGGCTACAACGCGATGCGCAGCCACGGAGGACTCACCGCGCGGATTCTCGAGGGCGGTTGGATTCGCATCGGTGACGCCCTCACCGTCATTGCCACCGAGGCCGTTGCAGCATGAGCGGCCATTGCATCCTGTCGCACGGAATGGAAAGCGGCCCGCATGCGACCAAGGTCAGCGCGTTGGCAAAGGCCGCCGAGTCATTAGGGTGGACCAGCGAGCGCCCCGATTACTGTGATCTCGACGCTACCCACGACGTGCGCGAAGTTCATACGCGCTTGGCGCGGCTGAGCGCTCGCTGTGCGATGGTCGAAAAACCGCTGGTGCTGGCGGGCTCCAGCATGGGCGCATTCATCTCGGCTTTGGCGACGCTAGAAACCCGCTGCGTCGGTCTGTTTCTGATTGCGCCGCCCATCGAGCTGCCGGACTTCCCTCTTCTCTTAGACGCCGCCCATATCCCAACCTGCATCATTCACGGCTGGGAGGATGAGTTGATTCCAGCCACCGACGTGGTTCGATGGGCTCAGCCGCGCGGTGATCGACTGATTTTGGTCAACGACAGCCATCGCCTGACCGATCATGTGGACTACTGCGCCGAGGTCTTCGGCCGCTTTTTGGCAAACCTATGAGCACCGACGTACGCGCATTCGCCCCTTGCGCCAAAGGGTTGGAGTACCTGCTGGTTGACGAGCTCAAGGCGATGGGCGCGACTAGCGCGCGGGAGTCGTTGGCCGGTGTGTACTTCGAAGGCAGCGTCGAGACCATCTACCGCTCGGTGCTTTGGTCGCGATTGGCTAGCCGCATCCTGCTGCCGCTGACTGAGTTTGACTGCGCCGACAGCGATGCACTTTACGAAGGCGTTGGTGGGATCAACTGGGACGAGCATCTTGCTGCCAGTGGCACCTTGGCGGTTGATGCGAGCCTGGTCCAAAGCCAGCTGACGCATGACCGCTATGTCGCCCAGCGAGTCAAAGACGCCGTGGTCGATCAGCTGCGGGATCGCCACGGACAGCGACCCTCGGTCGATACCGATGCGCCTGACGTACGTATCAACATTTTCATCCGTCGCGATCGCGCTAGCGTGGCGATTGATCTTTCTGGCGGTGGCCTGCATCGACGCGG
>JBBSIY010000284.1:0-5002 GCA_038257785.1 Lysobacterales bacterium | reverse complement strand
CGCCGCGCGTGCTGTTGTCGCTAATCCGATCAACGCATCGCTGCTCGCCGCGTTCGTCATCGCTGCGTTTTGGCACGCCCAGCTGGGTTTGCAGGTGGTGATTGAAGACTACATCCATGTTCGCTGGCAGGAGCTCAGCCTGCAGATTCTGGTTCGCTTCGCCACTTTGATGGCGATTCTGGTGGCGCTGTTTGCCATCGGTCGAATCGCATTTACCGGCTAATTCGCATGTCTACCGCTTACAAGATCACCGAACACTTTTACGACATGGTTGTAGTGGGGGCCGGCGGTGCCGGTCTGCGCGCCACCTTTGGTCTCGCGCAGAAAGGGCTGAAGACCGCCTGCATCACCAAGGTTTTCCCGACGCGCTCGCACACCGTTGCGGCGCAAGGCGGTGTTTCTGCGGCATTGGGAAATATGGGTGAAGACGATTGGCGGTTTCATTTCTACGACACTATCAAAGGCTCGGATTGGCTCGGCGATCAGGACGCCATCGAGTACATGTGCCGTGAAGCGATTCCGGCGATCATTGAGCTTGAGCATTACGGCGTGCCGTTTTCGCGCACCGAAGACGGCAAGATCTATCAGCGTCCGTTTGGCGGCATGACCACGCATTACGGCAAGGGCACGGCGCAGCGCACCTGCGCAGCGGCAGACAGAACCGGCCACGCCATCCTGCATACGCTCTATCAGCAGTCGCTCGCGCACGATGCCCGGTTTTATGTCGAGTACTTCGCGCTTGACTTGATCATGGATTCGGAGGGCGCATGCCGCGGCGTGCTGGCGCTGGATATGTCGACCGGCGAACTGCATTTGTTTCGCGGTCACGGTACGGTGCTGGCGACGGGCGGCTACGGTCGCGCCTATTTTTCAGCCACATCCGCACACACCTGCACCGGCGACGGTGGCGGCATGGCGCTGCGCGCAGGCTTGCCCATGCAGGATATGGAGTTTGTGCAGTTCCACCCAACCGGCGTGTACGGCGCGGGCTGCCTGATCACCGAGGGTGTGCGCGGCGAAGGCGGCTATCTCACCAATTCGAAAGGCGAGCGCTTCATGGAGCGCTACGCACCAAATGCGAAAGACCTCGCTTCACGCGATGTAGTAAGCCGCGCAATGACCATGGAAATTCGCGACGGTCGCGGCGTCGGTGCCGACAACGATCATATCCATCTAAATCTGATGCACCTCGGCCCTGAAGTCATTAACGAGAAGCTGCCAGGCATTGCCGAGACCGCGCAGATTTTTGCCGGCGTTGACGTGACCAAGCAGCCCATACCGGTGCTGCCTACCGTGCACTACAACATGGGCGGACTGCAGACCAACTACCACGGCGAAGTGGTCACGCTGAAAGACGGTAATCCTGACCATGTGGTGCCGGGCTTGTACGCGATCGGCGAGGCGGCCTGCGTGTCAGTGCACGGTGCCAATCGCCTGGGCTCCAACTCGTTGCTCGATCTCGTGGTGTTCGGACGCGCGGTCGCGAACCGCTGTGCCGAGACGATCAAATCGGGAGCCAACCACAAGCCGATGCCAGCCTCGGCCTGCGACGCGTCGCTGGGAAATTTGGATCGCATTCGCTACGCCAAAGGCAGCACGCCGACGGCGCAGATTCGCGATCGCATGCAGCGCACCATGCAGAATCACGCGGCGGTTTTCCGCACTGGCGAGACGCTCGCGGAAGGCGTCGAGAAAATCCGCGACGTACATGCGAGCTTCGCTGACATCGGTATCTCCGATCGCTCGATGATCTGGAATTCTGATCTTATCGAGACCATGGAGCTACAGAACCTCCTCGGTCAGGCAGTGGCAACGCTGGTATCTGCAGAGAACCGCAAAGAGTCACGCGGTGCCCATGCGCGTGAGGACTTTCCAGATCGAAACGACGAGCAGTGGCACAAGCACACGCTGTGTTGGGTTGACGACGCTGGCACGACCAGGCTCGACTACCGCCCAGTGCACATGTACACGCTGTCGAACGATGTTGAGATGGTGCCACCGAAGGCGAGGACGTACTGACGGCCGGGATTCGGGATTCGTAGCAGCAAGATTCTTGCACCCTGCCGAACCCGCTCCTGCAAATCCCGAATCGCGAATCCCGAATTACGGATCCAAAGAAAATGGCTGAATTCACCCTCCCGAAAAACTCCAAGGTCCGCAAGGGCAAGCACTTTCCTGCCAAGGCAGCGAAGGGCAAAGTGCGCACCTTCAAGGTGTACCGCTGGAATCCCGACGACGACGCCAATCCGCGTGTTGACACGTACGAGGTTGACCTCGGCAGCTGCGGGCCGATGGTGTTAGATGCGTTGATCAAGATTAAGAATGAGATCGATCCAACGCTGACGTTCCGACGCTCTTGCCGCGAAGGGATCTGCGGATCGTGCGCGATGAATATCGACGGCACAAACACGCTGGCCTGCACCAAATCGATTGCCGACTGCGGCAAGGCGGAAGTGCCGATCTACCCGCTGCCGCACATGCCGGTGGTGAAGGATCTTGTTCCGGACCTGACGCATTTCTATGCGCAGTACGCTTCGATCAAGCCGTGGATTCGCACCCAAAGCGCGCCGCCGCCGGATCGCGAGCGGCTGCAGTCGCCGGACGAGCGGAAGAAGCTCGACGGTCTGTACGAGTGCATCTTGTGCGCCTGTTGTTCGACCAGCTGCCCGAGCTACTGGTGGAACGGTGAGCGCTACCTCGGCCCGGCGATTTTGCTGCAGGCCTATCGCTGGATCATTGATTCACGCGATGAAGACACCGGCGGGCGTTTGGACGATCTGGAAGATCCGTTCCGGCTTTATCGCTGCCATACGATCATGAACTGCACGCGGACCTGCCCGAAGGGGCTGAATCCCGCCAAAGCCATCGCCGAAATCAAAAAGCTGATGATTCAGCGGCGTTCGGCGTAGTCCGGCCATGAACGGTGTTCTGCTGCCCATGGTTGCGATGGTCGCGCTGACCTTTGTGGTGATGTTTTTGATGGCCTACCGCCGCATTTCCACGATGCAGCGTGAGCGCATTCATCCGCAAAAAGTCGCTACGTCGGCGCAAATGTCGGCGGCTATCGCAGACACTCGCGCGTCCGATAATTTCCGCAATTTGTTTGAGCTGCCCGTACTGTTCTATGCCGCTTGCCTCACGGCGCAGATCACCGGCTATGTCGGCAGCTTGGTTGTCGCGCTCGCGTGGTTGTTCGTTGCCCTGCGTGTCGCCCACAGCGCCATCCATTGCAGCTACAACAACGTCAACCATCGGTTTGCGGCGTTCCTGCTGGGCGCACTGGTGCTCTTGGCGCTCTGGTGTGTGCTGGCGGCTGGCCTGATTGCGTGAGCGGTGACGACGTCGAGCGGCGTCGTCTACGTTGGCGCTGTCGACGAGGAATGCGCGAACTTGATCAGCTCATGCTGCGCTATCTCGATCACCTGTGGATCGAGGCAGATGCAGGCGAGCGCGCCGCGTTTGAAGGTTTGTTAAACACCGAAGATGACCAGCTTTGGCGCTGGTGTATGGGGCGCGAAGTCTGCGCCAATCCGCCGCTAGCCGCCGTCCTTGCACGCATCCTCGCCACTGCGGCTTGAGCTGGGCGGCTCGAGGTTTCGCGAGTGGGTGATGGCGTCCCTCGCGCTGCTCGCAAGCGCTGCCATTCTTCTATCAGACCTACACCCTGCTGCCTGCGCGCTTGCTGTCGCTGCCGCGCTGGCGATCACGTGGTCTGAGCTGCGCCAGAAGCAGCCGACACGTTTGCGTTGGCAATCCGATGGCTCTGTTTGGCTGGATTGGGCCGACGGGCGTGAGCGCGCCGTGACACTGCTTGCGGCGCACGGCGTTGGCCTACTCACGGTGCTAGTGCTGCGTGACGGCGAACGCGTTGGACGCATTGTCCTTTGGCCCACTACGTTAACAACAGCGGACCGCAAATCGCTGCGGCGACGGCTGCGATCTGGCCTGCCGTCACCCGATAGCGGTTAAGCTGCGCGGCGGAAGTGGATCTGCATGAACGCATGCCGCAACGGTTTCGATTGGTCGTCCTAGAAAATTGGGTTGCACGTGTTTTGGCGGTTGGCGGTTGGCAGTTGGCGGTTGGCTTTAGGGTCCCTGTGTAGCGGCGGCGGGCGGGAGACAAGGCCCGCAGGGGAGCGCGCAAGGATGGGTGCTCGTTTTCGTCAGCTCAGGACGTGCTGTCGAAAACCCCTCCCGCTCGACGCGGACCCGAAGCGCAGCGTAGGGCGCGAAACCGGGGTCGCCTTTCGTTGGGTTACCTTTCTTTTGCGAAGCAAAGAAAGGTAACTCGAGCCCCGCTGAGGGGATCGAAATCGCGCCGCAAACCAAACTACAAAGCGGAAAAGCAGGAGCTGGATTGCCACGGCCGTTAAAGCCGGCCTCGCAATGACGGTAGTGGGTGGTACGAGCTCTCGGCACCACCGGCATGCGGAGCAAAAAATTCTCCAATATGCTGACCCTGTTTCGATCACTCAAACCAAACGCACCCATCGCCCATGTTCCAACCCTTATCCCTCGCTATTGGCCTGCGCTACATTCGAGCCAAGCGGCGAACCCAGTTCATCTCGTTTATTTCTGCTGTCTCAATGCTCGGCATCGCGCTCGGCATCACGGCATTGATCACCGTCATTTCAGTGATGAACGGTTTCGAACAAGAGCTGCGCACGCGCATCCTCGGGATGGTGGCGCACGCCACGGTTTCCGGCATTGATGGCACCTTGCGCGATTGGCCGACTGCGGTCGACGAGGCCGGGCGCGATGCGCGCGTGCTGGGCGCGGCCCCGTATGTCGAGCGTGAAGCCATGCTGCAAACCAGTCGCGTACAGGGCGTGCTGCTGCGCGGCGTGCTGCCCGATCAAGAGCCCAAGGTGTCTGAGCTTGCCGAGAAGATGGCGGACGGCCGCCTAGACGACCTCACGCCCGGCGCGTTTGGCATCGTGCTGGGACGTGATTTGTCCAACATGCTGGCCGCACGCGTCGGGGATTCAGTGACGGTGTTTGT
>JBBSIY010000283.1:0-5009 GCA_038257785.1 Lysobacterales bacterium | reverse complement strand
CGAAGCCTTTGTCGCTGATGGCATAGCCCTTGAGCAGGTCGCTGAACATCATCCAGCTGTCGGGCCAGTGCACGGCGGCAGTGGCAACTATGGTCAAGAAGAGCAGGCTAAAGGCAAAGAATCGGGTGAATAACCCCAGCGCCAGCGCGACGGCGGCGATGATTTCTGTCCACGTCGCCAGCGTCCAGCTGATGTTTGCGGGGACGACGCTAAACGGCCAAGGAAACTGCCCCTGAATGTCCATAAACCAGTTGCTGCCGCTGAACTTTTCTCTGCCCGCTTCCCAAAATTCCCAGGCCAGAATGAGGCGCAAACCAAGCGGTGCCAGCCAGCGGCCCACGCCCTCTAGGCGGTCGGTAGTGGAGTCGTATAGCTCAAGCAGTTTGCGCATGGGGAGGTCTCGATGAGGATAGACAATGGAGGCGAACGCTAGCGTATTGCCTGCTGGCATCGGCTTCATTCAGGAGGGCCCAACAGAACAAATTGATTCGTCACTGCCAACCAAGCGTGCGCGTATAACGCCGTTAAGCTGCGCCGCGACTCAGTCCAAACGAGTGCCGAGTATCGTCTGCCGCTCACGCAGCTGCTCGAGCAGCCGCCCGCCGCCGGCTACAAAAGCCTCCACATCCGGCACGCCGGCCTGCGCGGCCAGCTGCAGAAGCACGTCGCGACCACTCAGATGCTTGGGATTATCAGCAAGCGCCTGCAGTAGGTGGAATCCAAGTGCATCGATTGCCTTGAAGCGAATTCGACAGTCGCGCTCGCGCACGACCAGCAAAAACGTCGGCTGCTCAGGTGGTTTGTCGGGTTGGAATTCGGCACGAATGGAGTGCACTGGAAACTGATAGGCCAGCGGCCAGGCCAGCGGTGACAGCACGGGGCAGCCGCTTAGCAAATCGCCGTTTGGGCGGCAGACGATGTCATCAATTCGAGATTCGTCTAGAGCAAGCACCAGCTCAATCCACTCGTAGTGCGCCAGCTCAACTAAAAACGGCGGATCGTCTGCGTCTTGTTCAGCGCGCTGCTCAAGATACCGCTGAAACTCACGACCGAGCTCAGTGAACATGGGTGTGTGGCTGTGCCAGTCACGATAGAAGCCACGCACGCGCTCATGCCACCACGCGTCGTCGCGAAGATGGCGAATGACCGGAAAATTGTTCGCGAGGATGCCTTCGAGGCTGTTGTAGAACAGCTCGCGATAGATCGCCAATCTCCGGTCCTCGATGCCAGCTGGTGCAGGATGGGTGGCGGGATCGCGAAGGTGCGCGGCGAAAGCCGTCTGCTGCGCGGCGAGGCGCGCCGGAGCCTCAAGCGGCCGCATAGTGCGCGGAAGGCGCAACCTTCGAGAGCGCGCGCTGCTGCGCGTCGCGAATGCGCTGGACCTCGGCAGCGAGCACCGAAATTGGCGGAAAGTTGAAGTCGCGCTCGAGCAGCGTCGGCTTTACGCCAGCGTGCGCATAAGCAGCGTCGAGCAAGTCCCAGACCGGTTCGATGACGTCAGCACCGTGGGTATCGACGATCAGATCGTCGGCCTCGTTGTAGTGGCCGGCAATATGCAAATAGGCGACGCGATGTGCAGGCAGTGCGTGCAGATAGGCGAGGGCGCCGTAGCCATGATTGACGCTGTTGACGTGAATGTTGTTCACGTCCAGCAGCAGATCGCAATCGGCCTCGGCCAGCACCGCGTTGACGAAGGTGATTTCGTCCAGCTCTTGGTGCGGTGCGGCGTAATAAGAGACATTTTCGATAGCGATGCGCCGACCGAGAATTTCTTGAATTCGGCGAATGCGGCCAGCGACGTAATGCACGGCCTCATCAGTAAAGGGGATCGGCATCAGGTCATACAAGTGACCGCCGTCTGTGCAATAGCTGAGGTGCTCGCTGTACACCGGCACCTTGTGCTTATCGAAGAACTTCCGCTGGCGCTGGAGGAAGGTTTCGTCGAGCGCGTCCGGCCCACCAATCGACAGCGATAAGCCGTGACAAAACAAGGGGTAGCGCTCAGCGAGCGCGGCAAACTGGTCGCCCAGCCTGCCGCCCACGCCGATCCAGTTCTCCGGCGCAACTTCGACAAAATCGAAGATGCCATCGGCAGCGTCCTGCAGCGGGTCCATCAGGGCCCGCCGCAGTCCGATTCCGGCGCTAGCTGGAGAAACCATGTCGCTCAAGCCACATGCAAACGACTGACGTGAATTACGCCGCGCCGCCGCACTTGCCCTCGCCGCACTTGCCTTCAGCTTTCTTCTCGCCGCACGAACCCTCGGCCTTCTTTCCTTCGCCGCAAGCGCCTTCAGCTTTTTTACCTTCGCCGCAGGAACCTTCAGCCTTCTTGCCTTCGCCGCATGCGCCTTCAGCCTTCTTGCCTTCGCCACAGGAACCTTCAGCTTTCTTGCCTTCGCCGCACGCACCCTCAGCCTTCTTCTCCGCGCCGCACTTGCCTTCGCCGCACTTACCTTCGGTACCTTTCTCGCCGACCAGCTGGTATCCGGAGTCGAGATCAGCGACGGCGAAGCTGCTCGAGGCAAAGGAATTTCCAGCCATGGCCAGCGAGCCGATGAACGCGGCACCGATAGCGATGGAAATGGGCTTGATGGACTTGTTCATGGTGATCTCCAAGATTGACTAAAAAGACGGGTGATCCCGTCGAGTGGGCCTGATCCAATACGAATCAGGTGGACATTGCCCGCTTACCCTGCGGGGAAATTAGTGGCCTGCCGATAATAAAGGTAACCAAACGTTTTGCCCTGTTGCCTGACGACAGAATGCTTTGTCGAGCCAGCAAACCATACGCCTGCTCGCTGCTTGGCGCTGCATACGCGACTAGAAACATTGGACGACCGGGTGACAGCCTTACGATTGTGAAACGCGCTCATGACGATTGCACACCGCTTGGATCAAACGGCAGCCAGATAACAAAGGATTGGCGCAACGGCGCGCCATCTCGGACACAAAGCAACAGGGTGGTTGAGTAGGAGATTTGATTCGCTTTCACTTGCGAAATGGTTACGCGCGGTCAGCAGGGGCTGGATGCACTCAGCCCGGCAGGGCGCTAGTACACCCACTGTGTCCGCAGAGTCCAGGCGTCCGCATCAGGCAGTTGAAAGCCGACGTCGCCCGAGCGGCGCGCCTGATAACGGTCCAGTTGAAGCCGCCACTGGTCGCTCAGCTGCACATTCAAGCCGAGTGAAATGCTGCGCTGCGTTGCGGCGGGCTCGCTGATTGCCGGCAGCGAGATGGTCGCGTAGCGGAGGGCCACCTCAACGCTACCCAGCCCGCCTTTCACCGGCGCTGGCGTGCCAAATAGGCCGTTTTTGTAGACGCGCGGTGCGCCGTAAATCGTCCAAGACGCGGTCACAAAGCCGCCGTCCGCGCGGCGGTCTGACAGCGCCTGAGCGTCAAAGTGTTGGGTATACCATTCGGTCTGCAGTAGCCATTCGTCTCTCTGTAATGCGGCTTCAATACCTGCACGCTTATTGCTGTCGCTAGCAAAGCGCGGGCTGCTGAGCCAGCTGCCGCTTTCTGAACCCACTTCGGGGCGCAAGCTGATCCGCGCTGTGCCCGACTGCGGCTGCTCGAACGTCGTGGATGCGCCGATGTGCCACAGGCCTAGTGCCGACGGACGACTCAAATAGCCGCGCGCGGCTGCTCCGATCTCGGGCCCCACGTCGTGAATATCGCGGCTGTAAAGTCCCACCGCCCAACTCGGCCGGGCGTACTGCACACCCAGACGCCGCCCTGGCGAAAATGCGTTGGCTGCGGCGTTTTCAGTGAAGAACGCCTGCGAGGTACTGAGCAAGACGTCGGCGCTGAAGGCAGGACGAAATTGCCCGATAGTCACCTCGCCATCTGCCAACGGCTGCCGAACGAAGACGTCGACCCAGCGGCTGTTGGCAAAGTCGTATTGAACCCTGCCCTGGGTTTGGCCTGACCGTCCAAACGCAAGCGCCAGTCGAAGCCTGCGAAAAGTGCTGGCGTCCTGCAGCGGGCTAGGTGCCTCGCTGAACCGCGTTAGGTCGTATTGAACTTGTCCGGCAAGCCTGATGGGCGGAGCCTCTTGCGATGACGCCTGCATGCCCGCGCAGCCCGCAGTAAGTGCGACGAGGAGCTGAAAAGTGCGAACAGATGTTCGAGTCATTGGGCGGTTGTTAGCGATTGGGCTAGCCCAATTGTGACGAATTTATTGCGGTTTGGTGACCGTCGCCTTGCGCGACTGCGCGAGCGCGTACCGACAGAGATCGCGGATTGCACAGCGCGAACACAGCGGCGTGCGCGCCTTGCAGACGTAGCGGCCGTGAAGAATCAGCCAGTGGTGCGCGTGCAGCAGGTACTCCGCAGGCACGCGTTTAAGCAGAGACTTCTCGACAGCGAGAACAGTTTTCCCGGGCGCGAGCCCAGTGCGATTGGCAACGCGAAATATATGGGTATCCACCGCCATCGTCGGCTCACCAAAGGCGGTGTTGAGCACCACGTTGGCGGTTTTGCGACCAACGCCCGGCAGCGCCTCTAGTGCGGCACGATCGCGCGGGACTTCGCCCGCGTACTGATCGACCAGCATGTGGCAGGTTGCGATGATGTGGCGGGCCTTTGCGTTGAATAGGCCAATCGTCGCGATGTGCTTTTTCAGGCCAGCTTCGCCCAGCGCTAGTATCGCTGACGGTGAGCTGGCGGCAGCAAATAAGCCGCGCGTGGCCTTATTGACGCCGACGTCGGTGGCCTGCGCCGACAGGATCACGGCTATCAGCAGCTCAAACGGCGAGCGATAGATGAGTTCAGTTTTAGGTTCAGGATTGAGTTCGCAAAGGCGGCGAAACATCTCGATGCGGTCCGCCGCTTTCATGAGGTGCTAGCCTTAAGCGCGCGATGTCCTGGCGCTGGTTTTCGTTGCAGAACGAACTGCCGCAGCGCGATCAGCAGTGCCAGCAAAATGAATGCGCCCGGCGGCAGCAGCGCCAGCAGAAATCCGCGGTAGCTATCTGAGTGCATTTCTAAAGTCGGCAGGCCGAGTAGGG
>JBBSIY010000282.1:0-5032 GCA_038257785.1 Lysobacterales bacterium | reverse complement strand
CCGCTGCGCTGAATCGAGATGAAGCCGTCGTCTTCATCGGCGGCGGCAATATGGCGCGCTCGCTGATCGGCGGAATGATTGCGCGCGGGACTCCGGCTGCTTCGATTTACGTTTCCGAGCCGAATGCCGAAGCGCGCGCAGCGCTAGGGGCAAGCTTTGGCGTGCATGTGGGTGATGACAACGCTAGCGCTGCCGCACAGGCAGGCACCCTGGTGCTGGCGGTCAAGCCGCAGGTGATGGCCAGCGTGTGTGCAGGGATTCGAGAGCATCTACCAGGCGACGCGGTAGTCGTGTCGATTGCCGCAGGCATCACTGCTGGGCAGATTGACGGCTGGCTGGGCGGCAATCGCGCCGTCGTCCGCAGCATGCCGAACACGCCTGCGCTACTTGGGTTTGGCGCAACCGGTCTGTTCGCCAATCGGGCCGTATCTGAAGCGCAGATGGCGCGCGCCGAGGCGCTGATGGGCAGCGTCGGCATCACCGTTCGCATTGCTGACGAACTACATATGGACGCCGTCACCGCGCTGTCCGGCAGCGGTCCGGCGTATGTGTTTTTGCTAGCAGAAGCCATGCAGATGGGCGCGCAGGCGGTGGGTTTGCCGGAATCAGCAGCGCGTCGGCTCACCGCGCAAACCCTACTCGGCGCGGCCCACATGTTGAGCGATAGCGATGAATCGGCGGCTCAGCTGCGCGCGCGCGTTACCTCGCCAGGTGGCACCACACAGGCAGCGATTGAAACACTGCAAGCGGGCGGCTTCGAAGCGCTGGTCGCGCACGCTGTAGCGGCCGCCAATGAACGTGGTCAAGCGCTCGCGCGCGCCGCCGAAGGTGGTTGAATGAACTACTTGGTCGATGCGGGCGTTCTATTGATCGAAGTGTTTTTCGGCCTGCTCGGCGGGCTGTTTCTCGTCCGCGTGCTGCTGCAGCTTGTCGGCACCAACTTCTACAACCCTATTTGTCAGTTTTTCTATCAGGCCACCAACCCGGTTTTGATGCCGCTGCGCAAACTTCTGCCGCCACGCGGTCGCTGGGATTTGGCCGGCGGCCTAGTCACGTGGCTGATCATGATCGTCAAGGTGCTGGCGCTAATGCTGCTAGTCGGCGCTACGATTTCGGTGAGCAGCGTCCTCCTGCTCGGCGCAGTGGAAGTGCTGGCACTGCTGCTTACCCTCTACTTCTGGCTGATCCTAGCGCGTGCACTGCTCAGCTTCGTCAATATCGACCGACGAAACCCCGCGCTGCCGCTGCTGGCTCAGCTCACCGAACCGGTGTTGGGACGCGTACGTCGCGTTCTGCCGAAAACGGGAGCTATTGATCTTTCACCGATGCTGGTCATCCTGCTGATCTTGCTAGCGCGGCTGTTGGTGGTCGCGCCCCTGACCGATTTGGGTCGCGCACTTGCATTGGGCTAATCGATGAGAACTTCCGCATGAAAATACTGACTGCCCTTTTGTTCGCGCTTTTGCTGATGCCGCGTCTGGCCAACGCACAGACTGCAACCGAAGCCGGTGAGTACGTTCTGCATGCCAATGCGATCAACAGCCTAGAGCTGACGCCCGACGTCGCGATAGCAAACGGCATCACGCGGTCGGCGAGTCGCGGCTTACTGAACATTGCCATCCGCAAAAAGCGCGGCGACGGCAGTGATGTTGCGGTGCGCGCGGCGGTGTCTGCCGACGCCCTGAGCTTTAGCGGCCAACGCCAGATTCTTAGCCTGCGCGAAGTCACCGAAGGCGACGCGATTTACTACTTAGCCGAGGCGCGCGTAGTCGAGGGCGAAACGCTGACGTTTGAGATTTCAGCGCGTCCGCAGGGCGATGTCAGCGTGCTCCAAACGCGGTTTCAGAAAGCGTTCTTTGCCCCACTGCCGAAATGATTCTGCCCCGCTCATGACGCTGACTGCGATACGCCACGGCCAAGCCTCGTATGGCACTGACGACTACGACCGCTTGTCAGCGAGCGGCTGGGAGCAGAGCCGCTTGCTGGGCGACTGGTTGGCAAGCCACGACCATCTTTTCTCTCACGTCGTGTGCGGCGGTATGCGCAGGCATCGCGAAACGTTCGAGGCCATCGACACGGCCTACAAAGAGCGCGGCCTGACCCTGCCCGCACCCGTGTTCGACACCGACCTCAACGAGTTCGATCATCGCCAAGTCATTGATGCCTACTTAGCGGAGAACCCACAGGCGGCAGCAGCGATGGCGACCTACACTGAGCGGCCCGCCCCGCACACAGTAATGCGCATGCTGCAGGGGGCGTTGAGTCGTTGGGCGTCCAGTGCGTATGAAGATCGGCTCAGCGAAGGCTGGGTGGCCTTTGGCGAACGCGTGGTGCGCGGCGGCAACGGATTACTGCAGCGCTGTGCCGATGGCGACGTGCTGCTGGTCTCATCCGGCGGCACGCTTTCACGCCTTGCGCAACGAGCCCTGGAGGCACCCGATCTACGCGCAGTTGAGCTCAATCTGAGTCTACGCAACAGCGGCATTTGCGAGTTCCACCGGCTTGATGGCGCTCTGCGAATGGGCTGCTGGAATGCCCTGCCACATCTCGCAGGTCACCGCGCGCTTTGGACATACTTTTAGCGCACCTGCTTGTCAGCCCAAGCCTCAATGATTCCGGCCAGCGCCGCTACTCCGTCGGTCAGCGCGGCTGGACCGGGCTGCAAGATCAGCGGTGACTTAATCTCGTGCAGCTCGCCATCGCGCACCGCTGGAACCGCTGCCCAGCCATCACGCGCTGCCACGCTGGTCGGCTGAAACTTCTTGCCGCACCACGAGCCAATCACGATGTCAGGTGCACGCGCGATAATTTCTACGTCATCTGCAAGAATCCGGTCGCGCGCCAGCGAACAGGCGGCGCGCTCAGGAAAGATGTCGTCGCCGCCTGCAATGCGGATCAACTCGGCAACCCACTGGATCGCCGGGATGCGCGGCTCGTCCCACTCTTCGAAATAGACCCGTGGCCGCGGCCGCTGCACGGCGCGTGCGGCAATGGCATCAAGACCACGCTGCAAACCGTCGGCAAGTGCGTTACCCGCATTGGCGCGGCCCACCAGCCCCGCGAGCCTTCGAACGTAGTCGAGGATGCCGTCGACGCTGCGATGATTAGCAATCCACACCTCGACGCCAGCCTTGATCAACGCTCGGGCGATATCGGCCTGGATGTCGGAGAAACCGATGGCGAGATCAGGCTTCAGAGCGAGAATGCGATCAATCTTGGCGGTCAGAAACGCGCTGACTTTCGGCTTGTCGCGCCGCGCCTCCCGCGGCCGGACGGTGAAGCCGGAAATCCCCACGATCCGCGCCTGCTCACCGAGCAAGTAAAGCGTTTCAGTGGGCTCTTCGGTGAGGCAAACGATACGTTGCGGACCCATTGTTCGGGATTCGAGATTCGCTAGGGCCTGAGTGACAAACTGAGGGGCGCACTCAGAAATTCAGTGCGCATTTTCGCACGCCGCTATGGCATCACGCTTCTGACCAATCCCGAAACCCGAATCTCGGCTCCTCAAGGAAACAACATCCGCTTAGTCCACTCGCCATCAGCAGCGCGCTCATACAGGTAGCGTTCGTGCAGACGATATTGCGCTCCGAACCACAGCTCGATGCGATCAGGCACGACGCGAAAGCCGGACCAGTGCGGCGGGCGCGGCACGTGCGCATCGGCAAATCGCTGCTCCACTTCAGCAATCCGCGCCTCAAACGTCTCGCGAGAGTCCAGCGTCTGCGATTGATCGGATGCCCAAGCACCGATCTGGCTCATCCGCGGTCGCGAGGCGAAGTACGCATCGGCTTCGGTGCTGCTGACGGGTTCAACCACCCCCTCAAATCGCGCCTGCACGCCGTGGTCGATATGCCGCCAGTGAAACAGCAGCGCCGCCTGCGGGTGCGCCAGTAGCTCTTGGCCCTTCTGGCTGCCGAAGTTGGTGTAGAACACTAGGCCCCGCTCATCGAACGCTTTCAACAGCACGGTGCGCGCGGAGATCCGCCCATCCGGCGTACTGCTGGCGACAGTCATCGCTGTTGGCTCTGGATCGCCGCTGGCGCGCGCTGTGTCCAGCAAATCACGAAACGAAACGAGTGCTTCGGCGTAGTAGTCAGTCACGGACAGCATCCAAAAGTAACGCGGCTTTTGAGTTTAAGCGAGCGTGCGTGCTTAAACGGTCGAGATCGCCTGAGCCAAGTGACTAAATGCCGCCTCCACGCCCTCTCCCGTGCCGGCCGACACGAGGAAAGTCGGAATGTTGGGCGCAAGCTGCGCGGCGACTTCACCGGCGGCGACGGAGTCATCAAACCGATTCAAAATCAACACATGCGGGCGCTCGCCAATGAGTTTGGCGGCCATCTGGCCCACCTGTAGCGCAAGCCCAATGCTTTCATGATTACCGGCGTCAGCAATCAGAGCAAAGCCGTCGGCATGCGCCAGAAATGCCTGACTGAGCGAATCCAGCGACGAGCGGCCGCGCAGGTCCCATAGCGCGCACTCGATATGGCTCTCGGGAGCCGTCCAGTTGTGCACCCAGAGCCCATCGGGACGTGCTGCCGGCGAAGCACCCAGCCGCGCGGCGAGCGCCGATTTGCCGACACCAGAGTCGCCTAAAAGACAAAGTTTACGCACGCGGTTAGACATGAATTCGATCATTGCAATCGGAAATGGCACACAACCTTGTCATGTGCGCGGGAACTATAGCAAAGCTGTCCCGCTCGGCTTGCTCGCGGCAAGCGCCGAATAGCCGGCTGCAAAATCAGCGTAGCGGCAGGTGAAGCCACTTTCTCGCAGCCGACGGTTACTGACCCGCCGCCCACCCTGCGGCGCGTCCGATGACGATGCCGCTGGTTCAGCCACGCCGTGAATCTGCCGCAGTCGCGCCAACACCTCGGAATCTAACGTCGGCGCGTCATCGCTGACGCACAGCACGCCCGCCGATGGCGGCATCCGCAGCATGTGCAGCAACGCAGCTGCTGCGTCATCGATATGAATCCGATTGCCCCAGCGTGCAGATCCTAGATCGCCCGCCAGTGCGCGCCGCAGCATG
>JBBSIY010000281.1:0-5068 GCA_038257785.1 Lysobacterales bacterium | reverse complement strand
CAGCAACAGCCGGAAGTACGACGATACCGGCACCTGCAAGGGCGCGGAAAGATGCGGCGTTAAGTCTGATCGGTAGTGATCAAGCGTAGACAAGCGATCACCCCGCGCGAGGTGTTCCGTGTGCCCATCGATGACCTCTCTGGCCCGCTGCGGGTCTGTTCGAACGCGGCTCAAGCAATTTGGCTTCCCGCTCTCGCACAGGAATGACGCATCTTCTGGCAACGACGCGAGCTTTTGGTAAGGGCTATCGGCGAAGGCAGTCAACGCGTCTACGGCGAGGTCTGAACTGAGCATCGCATTTACGTGCGCAACATCGTCCGCAACCACTTGTTCCCACGCTGCTTCCGGCACATCGCGATCAAATACATAGAGCGCGACGAAGGCGTTGCGCTTCCCATGAACCGTGGCTGCGTCGGAACGCAGCAGCGCCGCGGTAAGCAGGTCATCGTCTGTCGGACCCAAGAGCCACGCGGAGGCGACGATGGACAGCCCCGCCAAGCCGTTGGCGAGCAGGGCTAGTAGGCGGCGACGCGCGTTTTTCATCCTGAATTCCTAGGTTTCCAAAGCGTCGGTCACGTTCCATTGAGCAAGGCCCCGCTCCGATGACGCGGCGCGTGAATGCTGCGCCGCAGCAACTCGAGCGATTGTGCGAGCGGGTGGACTGATTCGCTGTTCATTTCTCACAATTTCGTTAGCAATATCCGCTAAGTGAATGTATTTCCCCAAGTTTGTTGGGTGAGCCCCGCTTTGTTAAGAAAACCTAAGCGCAACAATAGTTTAGCTGTGGTTTACAAAGCTCCACTTTTCCTTGACATGCTCCTTATCGCTGCCTAATGTGGGCAGACGTAGGAAATTAGGGGAAATAGTGGTTCCCCATCTCACCATGATCTTCCAGGGCGAAACCGCAATCACGATTGACGACAAGGGCCGGCTGGCGGTGCCTACCGCTCACCGCGAGTCCGTCGTGCGTGAGTGTGATGGACGTTTGGTGGTGACCTACAACCCCTATGAGCAGGGCTGCTTGTGGCTGTATCCGGTGGCGGAGTGGGAGCGCGTGCGGGATGCGGTAAACGCGCTCCCCAATGCCAAGCGCGTGCATCGCAACCTGCAGCTGAAGCTAGTTGGCGCGGCAACCTTTGTTGAGCTCGATGGCAACGGTCGCGTGCTGCTGCCAGCGAGTCATCGCTTTGCCACCAGCATCGAAAAGAAAGCGGTGTTGCTTGGTATGGGCAGCAAGTTTGAGTTGTGGAGCGAGCAGGCGCACTTGGCTCAGATTCGCCAAACCATCGGTGAAGACGAAGTCAGTGACGACATGCTCGACCTGCGGCTGTAGCGGGATGGCCGGGACCGCTGCGACGCAGCCACCCGCGCACATCCCAGTGTTGTTTGAGCAGGTCATGGATGGGCTGCACATAAAGGTGGATGGACGGTATCTCGATGGCACGTTTGGTCGCGGTGGGCATGCGCGTGGCGTGCTTGATCGGCTTGGCCAACAGGGCCAGCTGCTGGTGATGGACAAGGACCCCGAGGCAATGGCGGAGGCACATCGACTGCAGGCGGAGGATGCGCGCGTGAGCGCGCGCCGCGGCAGCTTTGCTGCGCTCGCCGAGTGGGATGCGGTGGGAGATGGCCTCGACGGCATCCTGCTTGATCTTGGCGTGTCGTCGCCGCAGCTGGATCGCGCTGAGCGCGGGTTCAGTTTTCAGAACGACGGCCCGCTCGATATGCGCATGGATCCCGATAGCGGCGAGTCAGTCGCTGACTGGTTGGCGCGTGCAGACGAGGCGCAGATCGCCGATGTGCTGTGGCATTTCGGTGAAGAAAAACTAAGCCGGCGTATTGCGCGCGCCATCGTTGCGCGGCGAGTCGAATCGCCAATGACGCGTACGTCAGAACTTGCCGCCTTGATTGAGTCCGCCATTGGTCGGCGTGAGCCGAGCAAGCATCCGGCCACGCGCAGCTTTCAAGCCTTGCGCATTTTTATCAACAACGAGCTGGGTGACATCGACGCTGGTTTGCTTGCCGCGCACGCGGCGCTTAAGCCGGGCGGTCGGCTCGCGGTGATCAGCTTTCATTCGCTGGAGGACCGTGCGGTGAAGCGGTTTATTACCGCACGGTCGCGGCCCGCACCGGGTAATCGGCGTCTGCCGGAGTTGCCATCCGAGGCATCCACGCTGCGCGAAATTGGCGCTGCGGTGAAGGCAGATTCAGCCGAGCTGGTGCGCAATCCACGCGCGCGGAGCGCGGTGCTGCGCATTGCCGAGCGCCTCGCATGAAGGCTGCGCGCGCTCTGTTTTTTTTGCTTCTGCTGCTGGCCGTCGTAGGTAGCGGGATTGGCGTTGTGCACGCGCGGCACGCGCATCGGCAGGCGTTTGTGGAATTAACCGGACTCGAGCGCGAACGCGACGAGCTCAACATCGAATTCGGCCGCTTGCAGCTGGAGCAGGCAACGTGGGCGGCGACTAACCGCATTGAGCAAGTCGCCAGCACCAAGCTCGGCATGAAATATCCCGACGCCACGGAGCTGCGGGTGATTCAGCAATGAAAAACGGTGCATCGAACGTGCGCAAGGCGCATACACGGGGTGCATCGCGCGCGCCGCGCAGCGGCTGGCTCGATACGCGCCGACGCATGTACGTCGTCGCCGGCGTGCTCTGCCTATCGACGTTCGCGCTGGTGGTGCGTGCGGTGGATTTGCAGCTGATCGATCAAGACTTCTATCAGCAGCAGGGCGACGCGCGCTTTCTGCGTGAGATACCGATTGCTACCTCGCGCGGCATGATCACGGACCGCAACGGCGAGCCGCTGGCCGTATCGACGCCGGTGGTGTCGATCTGGGCAAATCCGCAGGAGCTCTTGCTGCACCCCGAGCAGCTGCCGGAGCTTGCTGAAGCGTTGGGCACGGGCCTCGATCTGCTTTCGCAGCGTTTGGCGCAGCGTGCCGATAAAGAGTTCGTCTATCTGCGGCGGCATCTGAACCCCGATGAGGCCGACGCCATCATGGCGCTGGACGTGCCGGGCGTGGCCTCGCAGCGCGAGTATCGTCGCTACTACCCGGCTGGCGAAGTGATGTCGCACGTGCTGGGCTTCACCAATATCGACGATCGCGGTCAAGAAGGCCTTGAGCTAGCCTTTGATGAGTGGCTAACCGGCAAACCCGGTGCGAAGAAAGTCATTCGCGACCGCCGTGGGCAGATTGTCGAAAACGTAGATTTGGTGCGCGCGGCAGAGCCGGGTCACGATCTGATGCTGTCGATAGACCGGCGCATTCAATACCTCGCCTATCGCGAGTTGAAGAGCGCACTGCTTGAGCACGGGGCCACCAGTGGGTCGGTGGTGGTGGTCGAGGTCGATACGGGCGAAGTGCTGGCGATGGTCAATCTGCCAACCTACAACCCGAACGCACGCGATGCGCAAGTTGAGCCCGGCGCATACCGCAATCGCGCGGTGACTGATGTTCTCGAGCCGGGCTCGGTGATCAAGGCGTTCACGGTTGCGGCTGCGCTGGAGACTGGCAAGGTCACGCCCGAGACGATCATCGACACCACGCCGGGCACCATGCCGCTCGCAGGACACACGATTCGCGACATTCATAACTACGGTCGCATAGACGTCACGCATCTACTGACTAAGTCCTCCAACATTGGCGCGACCAAGCTGGCCATGGACATGTCGAACGAGCACTTCCACGACGTGCTGCGACGCTTTGGCTTTGGCGAAGCGACCGGGATTGGCTTCCCCGGCGAGTCGCCTGGCGTGCTGCCTGGCCCGCGCAGCTGGGGCATCCTGCACAAGGCGACGATTTCTTACGGCTATGGTCTGTCGACGACGCCGCTGCAGCTGGCGCAGGCGTACGCGGTGATTGGCAACGGCGGCGTATTGATTCCGCCGACGTTTATTCACGGCGCCAATAATCCCGGCCGTCAGGTGATTGATCCGCAGCTGGCGTCAACGCTGGTTGGCATGCTCGAAACCGTCACCGGCAGCGAGGGCACAGCCAAGCTGGCGCGCGTCTCTGGCTTCCGCGCTGCGGGTAAGACCGGTACCTCACGCATGGCCAGCGTTGGCGGCTATCAGAAGCGCTACATCAGCCTGTTCGCGGGCCTGATTCCGGCAAGCAATCCAAAATTCTCTGTAGTGGTGGTGGTCAACGATCCAAGCGGCCGCGACTATTACGGTGGCTTGGTGGCAGCACCGGTGTTCGGTCGCATGATGGAAGGCGCGCTGCGCGTCATGAACGTGCCGCCGGATGACGTTGCTGGTCTGCTCGCCGCGGTGCCTCCGCGCAGTGCGCCCGCGGCTGCGCCGGCGGTTGATTCTGGTTTGTTACCTGCGGAAGCCGAAGCGGTGCCGGACAACTTGGGTGTGCTGCAGTGAGCGGCATGACGCTTAGCGAGCTGCTCGACGGGCTGGCCGAAGTGCCGGCGCTGCTTGCCGATACGCCGGTCAGCGCCCTGACGCTCGACAGCCGTCGCGTGCTGCCAGGTGGCGCATTTGTTGCGCTCGCGGGAGCGACCACACATGGGCTGCAGCATGCCGATGCGGCGATCTCGCAAGGCGCATCGTGCCTGCTGTTCGAGCCGCCGGCGCCCGTCGCAGTTGTGCTGCCGTCGATGGCCGTTCCAGTGCCGGCCCTGCGCAAACAGCTTGGATCGATGGCCGATCGCTTTTACGACCAGCCGTCGGCGCGACTGACCATGATCGGCGTCACCGGCACCAATGGCAAAACATCGGTATCCCATTACATAGCCCGGCTGCTTCAGGAAACCGGCACGCCCTGTGGGGTCATTGGAACTCTTGGCTACGGCATGCCGGATGCGATGCAGGAAGCGTCCCACACCACGCCGGATGTGGTGCAGGTTAACCGGGTGCTGTCCCGTATGATCCGCCAGGGCGGGCGCGCCGCGGCGATGGAAGTGTCTTCCCACGCTCTGGATCAGGGCCGCGTGGATGGACTGAACATGACCGGGGCGGTCTTTACCAACCGGACCCGTGATCACCTGGATTACCACGGGTCCATGGAAGCCTATGGTGCGGCCAAGGCGCGGCTTTTTCAGCGAGAGGAACT
>JBBSIY010000280.1:0-5081 GCA_038257785.1 Lysobacterales bacterium | reverse complement strand
CGCCGACCCTTCCAGCAGCTTGCGCCTCACCGGAAACCTTATCCAAAACAATTCTCCGCCTACAGCGCTAGACCCGCCGTTGACTGACTGCGGTCCCGGCGTGTCGAGCGGTGGCTTCAACTTGTACAGCGGCGGCAGCTGCTCGATGCTGAGCGCTGAAGGCGACCGTATCCGCTTGCCGCTTGGCTATGTTGCGCCGACGTCTGAGCCGCCCGCTTGGCTAGCACCGCGCGGTCTTGCGATAGATTACGGCGGCGACTGCAATGGTGTCGATCAACGTGGCGCACCGCGTCCGCAGACCCTCGATCCTAATGCCGAGCCACGCTGCGACGTCGGCGCAATCGAACTCGGCGTCAATCCGTATCGTGGGATCTGGCAGCCAGCACGCCCCGGCCACGGTGTCGATCTGCAAACCAGCGGTAATCGACTGCTGCTTGCCTGGTACACATACGACGACGATGGCCAGCCAACGGCTTATCAAGCAATCGCGCCATTGACTGGGCCAGGTTGGCGCGCCGAACTCACGCGCAGCAGTCGCAATCCGCAAACAGGCATGATCAACGCTCCAGCGCGGGTGGGCGATGTCGGAATCGATTTTATCGACGATACCCACGCGACCCTGAGCTGGCGCTTCGAAAGCCGCGGGACAAACGGCAGTGAAGTCATCACCGCATTCCGCTTCGCGCCGGGTGAGCCGCGTGTTGAGGTGACCGGACTGTGGTTCCCGCCGGCTGAGTCGGGCTATGGCGCGACCATCACGCGTCGCGGCGAGGTCACCGCTATGGGCCTCTATTATTACGATGCGGCAGGCGCGTTACGCTGGGCACTGGGCACAGGCGGCGCGGAAAGCGTAGATGAGGTTGAGATGCTCAGTTACACCGGCTTCTGCCCCGATTGCGACGCTGCGACGATGCCCGTTCAATCTCAGCCGGCTGGTCGCGTACTGTTTCACTTTCTGACTCCGCGACGCGCTCGTATCGACACTGACCTGACTTACCCTGGCAGCACTGGAGGAGCATGGCAGCGTAGTAACGCAGCCTTCGTTCCATTGAACGATTCGGTAGACAACCGGGATGCAGCAGCTGACTAGGTGAACGAATGTCTGACCTGCTTAGGCGTGCTGAGTAGAAACAAAAAGGCCCGCGTTGTGCGGGCCTTTTTGTTTAGCGCTGCGGACTTCGCGAAAGCGTCAGCCGAGCAGCTCTTTCACTAGTTTAATCAGCGCCGCCTCATTGACGGGCTTGGTGAGGTACGCCTTAGCGCCTTGCCGCATGCCCCATACCTTGTCGGTTTCTTGATCCTTGGTGGTCACCAAGACAATCGGGATATGCGAAGTAGTTGGCTCTTTTGAGATAGAGCGCGTGGCCTGAAACCCATTGAGGTTTGGCATGACCACATCCATCAGGATGAGATCAGGAATTTCGCGCTTGGCTACTTCTACGCCTTGGGCGCCATCTTCAGCAGAAAGCGTCTCATGGCCGAGTTTTTCCACGATGCGCTTCATGCCCATCAGCTGAGAAGGGGAGTCATCGACAATCAGCACGCGTGCCATTGAGGTCCTCGGTAAAGTAAGCGCTTCTTGCGCGTAAGCGTGAATGATAGCGGTAGCGGGGCGTCGACGGGAGATTACGAACGCTCAGTTGTGTAAATCAGCGCCTATTTCAACAAGGGTGCGACCGAACGAAGCGCCCGCCAACATGCCGACAAATACGTCTGGCAATTCGTTCAGCGTGACGCGGCGTGTACATATGCGCTCAAGATGAGCCGGTTTCCAATCGCTGGCCAGGCGTTGCCACACACTTTCGCGCATGTTGCGCGGGGTGTTGGTAGATGACACGCCGAGAATGCTAACTCCGCGCAGGATGAAGGGCATCACGGTGGTCGCCAGTGCGTGACCACCGGCCAACCCACAGCTGGCGATGTTGCCGTAGAGGCCAACGTGCCGCGTTAGTCCGGCGAGCATTTCATCGCCGACGCTGTCGATGGCGCCAGCCCAAGTAGTTCGCTCAAGCGGCCGCTGTCCCCAGTGTAGGTCCCGACTGGAAATCACCTGCGTCGCACCAAGCGCGATCAGGTCATCCATGCGATCAAACTTCGAAGTGATCGCGTGCACGTCATAGCCGGCACGTGTCAACACATCAATCGCCAACATGCCGACTCCGCCGGTGGCCCCCGTAACAACGATTGGACCTTGATCCGGCCGCTGACCACTGGCCTCCATGCGCAGCAGCGACAAGGCCGCGGTGAAGCCCGCAGTGCCGATAATCATCGCCTCGCGGAGCGTCATTGAGGGCGGTAGCGCAATGACGGAGTTGCTCGCTAACCGGACAAATTCAGCGTAGCCACCGTCGCGATCTTCCGACAGGCCGCAGCCGGTGCACAGCACGGCGTCGCCTTCACGAAACGTGGGGTCGCTCGATTCAACGACGTGGCCCGCCACATCGATGCCGCCAACTAGCGGAAAGCGCTGCAGGATCTTGCCACGGCCGGTGCCAGCCAGCGCGTCCTTGTAGTTGATCGACGAGTAGGCGGCTTTGATGACTACTTCGCCGCCACTTAGATCCTCTAGCGAGACCTGCTCGACCCCTGCGCGATAGTCATCTCGGCCGCTTGAGTGGATGCGAAACGCGCTGAACTGATCGGGTATTGCCACGGCGTCAGTTGGCCTTATGGATCGAGCGCTTATCGACTGCTAGCGCGGCTTCGTGCACGGCTTCGGAGAGCGTCGGATGGGCGTGACAAATGCGCGCCAAGTCTTCGGCAGAGCCTTTGAACTCCATTGCGACCACGCCTTCGTGGACCAGCTCAGACACGTTGGCACCGCATAAATGCATGCCAAGAATGCGGTCCGTGTCGGCGTGTGCGATGACCTTCACCATGCCGGCGGTTTCGTTCATCGCGACGGCCCGACCGATGGCGGCGAATGGAAAGCTACCAGTTTTGTACGGAATGCCAGCGGCCTTCAGCTCGGCTTCGGTCTGGCCGACCCAGGCAATTTCCGGCTCGGTATAGATCACCCACGGCACGGTGTTGAAATCGACGTGGCCGGGCAGGCCAGCGATGCGCTCGGCGACCGCTATACCTTCTTCGCTGGCCTTGTGCGCCAGCATCGGCCCGCGCACGCAGTCGCCAATTGCCCAAACGCCATCGACGCCCGTGTGGCAGTGATCATCGACCTCGACCATTCCGCGCTCGGTGAGCTTCACGCCTGAATCGTCAGCGAGCAGGCCTTTGGTATTGGCGCGACGTCCCACCGCCACCAACAGCTTGTCGACCACCAAAGTCTGCTCCGACTTGCCGTCGCTATAGGTGAGATGCACTTCCTCACCTTTTACCTCGGCCTTCGACACCTTGCAGCCAAGCCGAATATCCAACCCTTGTTTCTTGAACTCACGCGCGGCGACCTTGGTGATGTCGGTGTCGGCAGCGGCGAGAAAATCCGGCAGCGCTTCGAGAATGGTGACTTCAGCGCCGAGTCGCCGCCATACGCTGCCCATCTCAAGTCCGACGACGCCGGCACCGATAACGCCTAGGCGCTTTGGTGTGGAGTTGAAATCCAGCACGCCGACGTTATCAACGATGCGCTGGCCATCAAACTTCGCGAACGGTAGTTCAATCGACACCGATCCAGAGGCCAGAATAACGTTGGTCGCAGTCAACGTTTGTTGTTTACCGTCGTGGCCTTTTACGTTGACCGTGCGGTCGGCGTGCAGGGTGCCTATGCCGTGCAGCGCACTCACTTTGTTGGCCTTGAACAGCGCCGCTACGCCGCCATTGAACTGTTTCACGATGCGATCTTTACGCGCGACCATTTTAGGTACGTCAATCGCGGGATTTGATGCACTGATGCCGTGATCGGCAAACATGTGGGTCAAATTGTGGAATTGACGCGACGAGTCGAGCAGCGCTTTGGAGGGAATGCAGCCGACGTTCAAACAGGTGCCACCCAATGCCGGCTTGCCGCCCTCTTTCGACTGGAAGGCATCAACGCACATCACCTTCATGCCGAGCTGGGCAGCCCGAATAGCCGCAACATAGCCGCCGGGTCCGCCGCCGATAACGATGAGGTCGTAGTGGGTTGCGTCGCTCATGGTGGGTTCGCTTTGTGCTTAGAAAGGGAGTCGAATTTGGCGCATAACGGTTGGTGGTTCGGGGTTCGGGAGTCGTTGAAAGCGATATCACGTGTGGACGGATGCGTTCCTCACTCGCGTCACGATCCGGGCGCGAGACCCCCGTTGCTTTAGCGAATCGCGACCCCGAATCTCAGATATCAGATCTACAGTCCCAGCAGCATCCGATGCGGATTCTCTAGCTGGTTCTTGATGTCGACGAGGAACAGCACCGCGTCTTTGCCGTCAATGATTCGGTGGTCATAGGACAGCGCGATGTACATCATCGGCGCAGCAATCACCTGGCCATTTTCGACGATGGCGCGATCCTTGATCGCGTGCATGCCGAGGATGGCTGACTGCGGCGGATTGACGATCGGTGTAGAGAACAGTGAGCCGAAGGTGCCGCCGTTGGTGATGGTGAATGTGCCGCCCTGCAGGTCATCCAACGATAGCTTGCCGGTGCGCGCCTTGGTGGCGTATTCGCCAATTGCCTTTTCGATATCTGCAAACCCCATCGACTCAGCATTGCGCAGCACCGGAGTGACCAAGCCTTTCTCGGTCGCCACTGCGATCGAAATATCGGCAAACCCGTGATAGATCACATCGCTGCCATCTACCGACGCGTTGACCACCGGATAGCGCTGCAGAGCGTTGGCGGCGGCTTTGACAAAAAAGCTCATGAAACCCAGCTTGACGCCGTGCGACTTTTCAAACGCCTCGCCATGCAGCTTGCGCATCGCCATGACTTCGCGCAGGTTGATTTCGTTTGACGAAGTCAGCATGGCGATGGAGTTTTTCGACTCCATAAGGCGTTCAGCAATGCGCGAGCGAATTCGCGTCATGGGCACGCGCTGTTCGCTGCGCGGTCCGGTATCAACGGTTGCGGATGTCGGTGCTGCGGGTCCTGTCGGGGCGTCATTAGATTTGGCTTGATCGCCGCCGCGCATATGGTTGATGAGGTCTTCTTTG
>JBBSIY010000279.1:0-5082 GCA_038257785.1 Lysobacterales bacterium | reverse complement strand
GGATTTATTTGCCGATTACGCCCTAGTCGGCTTGAGTCTGACTAGTCATCCGCTGACTTTAGTGCGGCCGATACTCAACGCGCGTCGCTGCCGACGTGCCGAACAGCTCGCCCATTTGCCGGACGGCAGTCGGGTGCGCTACGCCGGCTTGGTGATGCTGCGGCAGCGCCCATCTACTGCATCTGGCGTCACGTTTGTAACGCTTGAAGATGAAACCGGCACGGTGAATGCGCTGGTCTGGAAAACGCTAGGCACGCGCCAGCGCCGCGAGCTGATCGAATCCGAACTGCTGGCCATTGACGGCGTCGTGCAATACCAAGACGGCGTGCGTCATTTGATTGCCAGCCGTTTGCACAACTACAGCACGCTGCTGCCCGGCTTACGCAACCCGCGGCGCGAGTTTCATTGATGCTAGTCGCGCGACGGCAGCACGCCCAACACTTCATCGACCGTCGTGAGGCCTTCAGCGACTTTTGCCGCGGCGGCTAGGCGCAATGTTTCCATGCCAGTTTCGACGGCGCGCGCGGTGAACGTCTGCAGATCGAAGTCTCCACGAATCATTGAGCGCAGGCTCGGCGAGATCGTAAGCAGTTCATACAGGCCGACGCGCCCTCGAAAGCCTGTCTTGCGACAGTCCAAGCAGCCGACCGGACCGAACTCCTGCTGCGGCCGCGGCAGTTCAAAACCAGGCTGCTGAAGATTGGCCCACGTCTGCGCGCTCAGATCGCGCGGCGCTTTGCAGCTCACGCACAGGGTGCGCGCCAAACGCTGCGCCAGCACGCCGTGCAGGGTGCTGGAAATCAAATAGTGCGGCACGCCAATATCCATCAGGCGCGTGATGGCAGACGGCGAGTCGTTGGTATGCAGGGTCGATAGCACCAAGTGGCCTGTGAGCGCGGCCTGCACCGCCATCTGTGCGGTTTCAAGATCGCGGATTTCGCCGATCATGATGATGTCGGGATCTTGCCGCAGCAGGGTGCGTACGCCGCTTGCGAAATCGAGCCCTATTTGCTGATGCACCTGCATCTGGTTGAATTCTGGCGCGATCAGTTCGATCGGATCTTCGACCGTGCAGACGTTGACCTCACTGGTCGCCAGCCGTTTGAGCGTCGAATACAGCGTGGTGGTCTTGCCCGATCCCGTCGGCCCGGTCACCAGCACAATGCCGTTCGGGCGCTGCACCAGCAGATTCCACGCTGCGGCTTCGTCGTGACTAAAACCCAGCGCTTCTAAAGGCTTAAGCGCGGTTTCTGGATCGAAAATACGCAGCACGCACTTTTCGCCAAACGCCGTCGGCATGGTCGACAGACGCATTTCGACTTCGCGGCCGCCCGGCGAGCGCGTCTTGATACGGCCGTCCTGCGGCCGCCGACGCTCAGCCAAATCCAAACGCCCCAGCACTTTGATGCGGCTAACCACGGCGATCATTACCGAGGTCGGCATTTCAAAAACCGGCTGCAAAACTCCATCGATACGAAAGCGAACTTTGCCGAGATCGCGGCGCGGCTCCATATGAATGTCGGACGCACGCTGATCGAAGGCGTAGGTCAGCAGCCAGTCAACGATGTGAACAACATGGCGATCATCGGCACCCACCTCGCCCGCCTGGCCAAGCTCGACCAGCTGCTCAAAGCTCGGCATGGTCGGGCCGCTCACGACGCCGACATCGCGCATACCGCGCACCGAGCGCGACACGCCATAGAACTCCAGCGTGTAGCGGTGCAGATCCAGCGGATTGCAGACCACCACGCGCACTTCACGCTTAAGTACAGGTGCGAGATCAGCGACCCAATCAATCGCCATCGGCTCGCTGGTGGCGATGGTCACTCGATCCATGTCGGCCGCAATCGGCAGTATTCGATGTCGGCGCGCATAGGCCTGCGGAATCAGCGCCGTCATCGCCTGCACTTCGACCTTGGTCGGATCGATTCGCACATACGGCTGACTCGAAACATCCGCCAGCCATTCTGTTAACGGCTCCAGCGCCAGCTGCTCGTTGAAGCGATCTGCGCGATCCAGCTTCAACGCGCCGATCACCATCAGCGGATGCACTTCGGCGTCAGCCGCGTTTTCCCGCGCTGCGGCGCGCGCGCGGACGGCAACGTTGGCTTCGAGCCATCCGTCCTCGACCAGCAGGGTGATCAGCCAGTCAACGGTCAAGCGCCCAGCGGGCAAGCGCGCTTTTTTCGATCGCTTGATAGGCGCGGCGTCGGTTTTCGCGGAAGCTGCTCGATCTGAGTTTTCTGTCGGACTGATGCTCATGGCTCCATGCTAGCCGAGTGAACGCGACAAGGGAGCGAAAGGCCGTTCGAGCCGATTGAGTGGCAACGCCGCAGGAAGGTTGATCGTATCGACGGAGACCATCGCAATCGGCACCGCTGAAAGCCGCGCAGTTGACGCATCAGCGCCCATACGCCACCCTTTCATCCTTAAATCGCGATGAAAGGATATTCTGAGTGGATCTGGCGGCATGGTCTGATTGCCTGCGCGTTTTGGCGGACCCGACGCGGGTGCGTCTGCTGGCGCTGCTTGACCGCGAAGAGCTCACCGTCGCCGAGCTGTCGTCTATCACCCAGCTAGCACAGCCGCGTGTTTCGACGCATCTGGCGCGCCTGCGTGAGGCTGAACTTGTGCGTGATCGCCGCGCTGGGGTGTCGGCTTACTACCGATTCGAGCCGGACCAGCTCAATGACAATCAGCGCGCTCTGTGGCGATCGCTAGCAGAAGGCACTGACGATCCACTTTTGCGACAGGACGCCGAACGGCTGCCGACCGTGCTCGCTGCCCGCGCCTCGGATCAGAATTGGGCCGACTCGGTCGCCGGCGACATGGAGCGCCACTACTCGCCCGGCCGCACGTGGGAAGCGATGGCGCGGGCCGCGCTGCAGCTGTTCGAACCCGGCGAAGTGCTTGACATCGCGTCGGGCGACGGCGTGATGGCCGAGCTTCTCGCACCGCGCGCGAGGCGCTACCTATGTATCGATGCCAGCGAGCGCGTGGCCAGCGCCGCGCGTGAGCGTCTGCGCGGACTGCCGCAGGTTGAAGTGGTCGTGCAAGACATGCACGCGCTTGAGCAAGTCGATGCCAGTTTCGATCTGGTGCTGATGATGCATGCACTTACCTACTCGACCAAGCCTGCCAAGGCGCTGCAGGAAGCCGCTCGCGTGCTGCGACCCGGCGGCCGTTTGCTCGCCACCAGCTTGAATCAGCACGACCATCGCGCGGCGGTTGCACCGTTCGGCCACGTCAATCTTGGCTTCGATCCAAAAACGCTGCGCAAACATGCCGAGAAAGCCGGGCTTGTGGTGGCCAGCTGCTCGATCATCGCGCGCGAAAAGCGCCCACCTCATTTCGAGGTCGTCGCCCTGCTCGCTCACAAACCCTAAGGCGTATTTGATGAAGACCTTGCCTTGGCTACACCCGGATCGCGTCGCTGCGCTTGAAGCCGCCGCGGGTGAACGCATCCTTGTGCTTGATGGCGCGATGGGCACGATGATCCAAGGCCACGGACTGCAAGAATCCGACTACCGTGGCGAGCGCTTTGCGCAGGGCTACGATAGCTTGGTCGCCGCAGTTGAACATCAGCACGGCGAGGCCTGCGGCCACAGTCACGACCTGAAGGGCAACAACGATCTGCTCTCGCTGACCCAGCCCGCCATCATCGGCGGCATCCATCGCCAGTACTTGGAAGCCGGTGCTGACTTGATCGAGACCAACACGTTCAACAGCACTGCAGTGTCGCAAGCCGACTACGCGCTGCCGCATCTAGTGAGCGAGCTGAATCGAGAAGCCGCACGTATTGCCCGAGCAGCGTGCGACGAGTGGACCGCGCGCACGCCGCGGAAGCCGCGCTTTGCGGTCGGCGTGATCGGCCCGACTAGCCGCACGGCGTCGATGAGCCCAGACGTTAACAACCCGGGATTTCGCGCGACTTCGTTTGCCGAACTGGGGGATGACTATCAACGCGCGGCGGACGCATTGATTGAAGGTGGCTCCGACGTCCTAATGGTCGAGACGATCTTCGACACGCTCAATGCGAAGGCGGCCCTTTACGCCATCGAGCAGGTGTTCGATAAGCGCGGCGGACGGCTGCCGATCATGATTTCCGGCACGATCACTGATCGCTCTGGCCGCACATTGTCGGGACAAACGGCTGAGGCTTTCTGGTACTCGCTGCGTCACGCGCGGCCGTTCGCAATAGGGCTCAATTGCGCGCTAGGAGCAAAGGACCTGCGGGCGCACATAGATGTGCTGGCGCAGATCGCCGAGTGCCGCGTCAGCGCGCATCCAAATGCGGGGCTGCCGAATGCGTTTGGCGACTATGACGAGTCGCCTGAGGACATGGCCGCGCAGCTGCGCGAGTTTGCTGACAGCGGCTTGTTGAACATCGTTGGCGGCTGCTGTGGCACCACACCGGCGCACATCCGCGCCATCGCCGAGGCGGTTGCAGACGTCCGTCCTCGTACTCCGCTATTGCTTCCGCTTGCCGCTTGAACTACGCCACGCTAATTCAGTCATGACCACACTCCACCGCCACACCCGCCTGTCCGGCCTTGAGCCGCTGGTCATCACACCGGAAATCAACTTCGTCAACGTCGGCGAACGGACTAACGTCACCGGATCGGCCAAGTTTCGCAAACTGATTGTTGATGATCGCTACGATCAAGCGGTGGACGTTGCTCGGCAGCAGGTTGAAGCAGGCGCGCAGATTCTGGACGTTAACTTCGACGACGGCATGATCGACGCCGAAGTTGCGATGCCGCGCTTCTTGAACCTGATCGCTGCCGAACCGGACATCGCGCGCATTCCGGTGATGGTCGACTCGTCTAAGTGGAGCGTGATCGAGGCGGGGCTGCGCTGCCTACAGGGCAAAGGCGTAGTCAATTCGATATCGATGAAGGAAGGCGAAGCTGCCTTCATCGAGCAAGCAAAGAAGGTGATGCGCTACGGCGCGGCGGCCGTCGTGATGGCGTTCGACGAGCAGGGTCAGGCCGACACCTGCGCACGCAAGATAGAAATCTGCACGCGCGCCTATCGCCTGCTGGTCGATCAAATCGGCTTTGCGCCGGAAGACATCATCTT
>JBBSIY010000278.1:0-5110 GCA_038257785.1 Lysobacterales bacterium | reverse complement strand
TGACAGCTGATCGATGAGCAACCACAGACAGCGCAGCCGACCAGCCAGTGAAACCTACTACCAGCTCGCCTTGCGCAAGCCGGGAACATCGCCCCGCATTGTCGCTTCGCGAAGCTTATTACGTCCCAGACCGAACTTGCGATAGACACCGCGCGGGCGGCCGGTCAACGCACAGCGGTTACGCTGGCGAACCGGTGATGCATCACGTGGCAGCTTCTGCAAGCCAGCCTGCGCATCAATCTTTTCTTCGTAGGTTGAATGCGGGCTGTTGACGATCTTCTTCAAATTGGCACGCTTGGTAGCGTGCTTATTGGCCAGCTTCACCCGCTTAATTTCGCGGTTGATCATGCAGGTCTTGGACATAGAGATTCCTAGCCTTGGTTAGGCGATCAGTTGCGGAACGGGAAGCGAAAGGCTTCGAGAAGCGCCTTACCTTCTTCGTCGTTGCGCGCCGTGGTGGTGATGGCGATATCCATACCGCGAATCGCGTCGACAGCGTCGAAATCGATTTCTGGGAAGATGATCTGCTCTTTCACGCCCATGTTGTAATTGCCACGGCCGTCAAACGAACGTCCAGAAATGCCGCGGAAGTCACGCACGCGAGGCAATGAGATGTTGACCAAACGATCAACGAATTCATACATCCGCGTGCGACGAAGAGTGACCTTGCAACCAATCGGCCAGCCGTCACGGATTTTAAACGTCGCCACCGATACGCGCGCATTGGTAACAATCGGCTTCTGGCCAGCGATCTTTGCCATGTCGGCAACCGCATTCTCCAGAATCTTTTTGTTACCCACTGCCTCGCCTACGCCCATGTTGAGCGTGACCTTGCTCAACCGCGGCACCTGCATCGGGTTGGTGTAGCCAAAGCGTTCCATCAACTTCGGCATCACTTCTTGCTTATAGATTGTTTCAAGCCGTGTCATCACACATTCCTTAGGCGTCAATCGCCTCACCGCTCGAGCGGAACACACGCAATTTGCGTCCATCCTCGAGCACCTTGATACCGACCCGATCGCCCTTGCCGGCGGCGGGATTGAAAACCATCACATTCGAAATATGAATGGGTGCCTCGCGCTCGATGATTCCGCCCGGCTGATTGGCCTGCGGGTTCGGCTTGGTGTGACGCTTGACCAGATTGACATTACTGACGACAACTTTGTCACCAGCTACACGGACGATCTCGCCCTTCTGACCTTTATTCTTGCCGGTGATGACGACCACTTGGTCGCCCTTGCGGATACGGTTCATCTCAATTTCCTTACAGAACTTCCGGCGCCAGCGATACGATCTTCATGAACTTCTCGCCGCGCAGCTCGCGGGTCACGGGTCCGAAGATGCGCGTGCCGATTGGCTCTTGCTTGTTGTTCAACAGCACCGCAGCGTTGCCGTCGAAACGAATTAGCGACCCGTCGGCGCGGCGCACGCCCTTGCGGGTCCGCACAACAACGGCGTCGTAGACCTCGCCTTTTTTTACTTTGCCGCGCGGGATCGCATCTTTGATGCTCACCTTAATGATGTCACCGATGTGTGCGTACCGGCGCTTTGAGCCGCCCAGCACCTTAATGCACATCATTTCTTTCGCACCGCTGTTGTCGGCAGCATCCAAACGTGACTGTACCTGGATCATGGTTGTCTCCTCGAATCAGTCAGCGGCGCGGGCAAGAACTTCGACAACGCGCCAGTTCTTGGTTTTCGACAAAGGACGACACTCAGCAATGCGAACGGTGTCACCTTCCTGACAACCTTGCTCATCATGCGCATGCAGCTTGGTCGAGCGCTTCAGGTATTTGCCGTACAGGCCATGTTTAACCTGACGCTCAACCAGCACGGTCACCGTTTTCTGCATTTTGTTGCTGACTACGCGGCCTTCTACCGTGTGCAGCGCTTTTTCGATATCGCTCATGTTCGTAGCCTTAACTGTTCGCGCCGAGCAGCATTTTCACTTTCGCAATCTCGCGGCGAACGCGAACCATCTGGTGGGTCTGGGTAAGCTGGCCTGTGCCCTTTTGCATGCGCAGATTGAATTGCTCACGACGCAAGTCCAGCAGGTGTGTCTTGAGCTGATCGGACGACTTCGTCCGCAGATCTTGAATATTCATTAGCGCACCGTCCGTGTCACAAACGTGGTCTGCACCGATAGCTTGGCGGCAGCCAAACGGAACGCCTCGCGAGCCGCCTCTTCGGTCACACCTTCCATCTCATACAGCATGCGTCCGGGCTGAATCGGCGCAACCCAAAGTTCGACGTTACCCTTGCCGTTACCCATTCGAACTTCGATCGGCTTCTTGGTGATCGGCTTATCGGGGAAAATACGGATCCATAACTTGCCACCGCGCTTCACATAGCGACTGATGGTGCGTCGGGCCGACTCGATCTGCCGCGAAGTCAATTGACCACGTGTAGTCGCTTTCAGACCGTACTCGCCGAAGCTAACGGCAGAACCACTCCAGCTAAGGCCTTCGTTTCGGCCCTTGTGCTGTTTGCGGTACTTAGTTCTTTTGGGTTGCAACATGACCAGTACTCCTTACTTCGGACCGCGATCACGACGGCCTTCGCCGCCACGCGCTTCTTCTTTGCCTTCAGCCGCTTGCGCCGCCGCTAGATCAAAGATTTCGCCCTTATAAATCCAAGTTTTGACACCGATGATGCCGTAGGTCGTCTTCGCCTCGGCAAATCCATAATCGATATCGGCGCGCAGCGTGTGTAGCGGAACGCGACCCTCGCGATACCACTCCGAACGCGCAATTTCGGCACCATTCAAACGACCGGCGACGTTGACCTTGATACCCAAGGCCCCAAGACGCATCGCATTTCCGACGGCGCGCTTCATCGCGCGGCGGAACATGATGCGGCGCTCAAGCTGCTGCGCAATCGACTCAGCCACCAGCTGCGCGTCCAGCTCAGGCTTGCGCACTTCGCTGACGTTAATGTGGGCAGGAACGCCCATCATCTCCGACACATCACGACGCAGCTTCTCGATGTCCTCGCCCTTCTTGCCGATCACTACGCCCGGACGGGCGGTGTGAATCGTCACGCGGGCCGTTTTCGCAGGACGCTCGATCAGAATTTTTGAGATACCGGCCTGCGCCAGCTTCTTGCGCAGCATGATGCGAACCTTCAGATCAGCGACTAAATACTCAGCGTATTCGCGCTTGCCTGCGTACCACTTGGAGTTCCAATCCTTAGCAATGCCAAGGCGGAAACCGGTTGGATGTACTTTGTGACCCATGGTGGATTCCCGAATACGTGCCGATTACTTGCCGGTACCCACCACCACAGTGATGTGGGCGGTGCGTTTTAGGATGCGCGCGCCACGACCCTTAGCACGGGCGTGAAAACGCTTCATTACGGTACCTTCGTCGACGAAGATGCTGTTGACTTTGAGCTCGTCCACATCAGCGCCATCGTTGTTCTCGGCATTACTCACCGCCGACAACAGCACCTTGCGAATCAGCTGAGCTGCTTTCTTGTCGCTGAACTGCAGCAGATCGCTAGCGCGACCAACCGGGAGTCCGCGTACTTGGTCAGCTACTAACCGGGCCTTCTGAGCGGCGATACGTGCGCCGCGGTGGATCGCTCTGGCTTCCATCTTCGTTCCTTACTTGCTCTTTTTGTCGCCGGTGTGACCCTTAAACAAACGGGTGACCGCGAACTCGCCAAGCTTGTGTCCGACCATGTTCTCGTTGACGAGAACCGGGACGTGCTGCTTGCCGTTGTGGATGGCGATAGTGAAGCCGACCATTTCCGGCACAACCATCGAACGTCGCGACCAGGTCTTGATCGGCTTCTTGCTTCCGACAGCGCCTTCAACCTTCTTGAGAAGGTGGAGGTCGATGAACGGGCCTTTCTTAAGTGAGCGTGCCATTGACCTGTCCTATTACTTGCGACGACGCACGATGAATTGCTGCGTACGTTTGTTGTTGCGGGTCTTGTAACCCTTGGTCGGCGTACCCCATGGGGACACCGGATGACGACCACCGGACGTCCGGCCTTCACCACCGCCGTGCGGGTGATCAACCGGATTCATGGCAACGCCGCGAACGGTCGGGCGGATACCCATCCAGCGCTTGACGCCTGCCTTACCCAGCTTTTCCAAGCTGTGCTCGCTATTGCCAACTTCGCCGATGGTGGCGCGGCAGTCTGCAACGACCTTGCGCATTTCGCCGGAGCGAAGCCGCAGCGTGGCATAGCCCTGCTCACGCGCAATCAGCTGCGCACCCGCACCAGCGGAACGCGCGATCTGCGCCTTCTTTCCCGGCTTCATCTCGATGCAATGCACCATCGTACCAATCGGGATATTACGCAGCGGCAGAGTGTTACCCACCTTGATCGGCGCGTCCCGACCGGCCATCAACTGGTCGCCGATCTGGATACCCTTCGGCGCGATGATGTAGCGACGCTCGCCGTCGGCGTAGCACAGCAGCGCGATATGAGCAGTGCGGTTCGGATCGTACTCAACCCGCTCTACGCGGGCTGGAATACCTTCTTTGTCGCGCTTGAAGTCAACAATACGGTAGTGCTGCTTGTGGCCACCACCGATATGACGGGTGGTGATCCGACCGTGGTGGTTACGACCACCCGTCTTTGACTTCGCCTCAACCAGCGGGCCGTGCGGTGCGCCCTTGTGGAGGTCAGCGTGAACAACGCCGACCTTCGAACGACGGCCGGGCGATGTCGGCTTGTAATTAATCAGTGCCATGGCATCAGTACCTTAGGGCTTAGCCATCACGTCGATAGACTGGCCATCTGCGAGGCGAACGTACGCCTTGCGCCAGTCACCGCGACGACCCATGCGGGAACGAAAGGCTTTCTGCTTGCCCTTCACTGTAAGAACGTTGACCTGCTCGACCTTAACGCTAAAGAGCTCTTCAACCGCCGCCTTAACGTCCGCTTTAGTGGCGCCAGCGGCAATCTCGAACACGTACTGGTTGCTTTCCTGAAGACGTGCAGTCTTCTCGGAAATGTGCGGCGCGCGCAGCACGCCTAGAATTTTTTCGCTGCTCATGCCAACCACTCCTCGATCTTCTTGACAGCGTCGACCGTCATCACAACGAAATCCGCCGCTACCAGCGAGACCGGGTCGAGACCCTGCACGTCACGCACC
>JBBSIY010000277.1:0-5113 GCA_038257785.1 Lysobacterales bacterium | reverse complement strand
CCTCGCGCAGTTCGACAAGGCGGCGACTGATGGCGAAGGTGTCGATCGGTTGCATGGGCCAAATCGGAAGCGGGTTGTGGACGCGGCGCAGCATAGCGTGCCCGGCCTATGGTCGGCAGGCGTTAGAATGCCCAACCGCGCGTTGCTCACTGTAACGCCCCGTTCTGCTCGTAATTCTCCCATGACTTCCGCCTTATCAGCCCGCAACCAGGCTTTCGAGCGCCAACGGCTGGCCGCGCGTTTGCGCCATCAGGTCGGTCGCGCGATTGCCGACTTCGGCATGATCGAAGAGGGTGATCGGGTGATGGTGTGCCTGTCTGGTGGTAAAGACAGCTACACCTTGCTAGATGTGTTGCTTCAGCTGCAAAAGAAGGCACCGGTGCAGTTCGAGCTGCACGCGGTGAATCTGGATCAGAAGCAGCCGGGCTTTCCGGAGCGTGTATTGCCTGATTACCTGCGCGCTCTCCGCGTGCCGTTCACCATCATTGAGCAAGACACCTACTCGGTGATCAAGCGGGTGATTCCAGCGGGCAAGACCATGTGCTCGCTATGTTCGCGCATGCGGCGCGGCGCGCTTTACCGGTTTGCCGCAGAGAATGGCTACACCAAGATCGCGCTGGGTCATCACCGCGATGATCTTGTCGCGACGTTTTTCCTCAATATGTTTTTTCACGCCAAACTCGCCAGCATGCCGCCTAAGTTGCTCAGTGACGATGGCGCACACGTGGTGATTCGGCCGCTGGCGCAGGTGGCTGAAACTGACATCGTTGAATACGCCGAGCTGCGTGGCTTTCCGATCATTCCCTGCACGCTGTGTGGCTCGCAGGAGAATCTACAGCGCCGGCAGGTTAGGCTGATGATGCAGACGTGGGAGCGCGAGCACCCCGGGCGTATCGAGTCTATCGCCCGCGCGCTTGCCGACGTGCGGCCTAATCAGCTTGCCGATAGCGATCTATTCGACTTCGCATCGCTTGCGCGACGCGCTGTCGATGAGGTGGCATCTGTGCGCGACTGGCTCCCCGACAATCTGCCTACTGCCGACAATGAAGATTTCACGCACCATCCCATCCCTACTAAGGTCATCGCCTGACGCATGTTCTTTCGCAATCTAACGCTATTTCGCTTTCCTGCTGGTCTTGAGTTCAATGATCTAGATGCCGGGCTTGATGCCTGTCGGCTAAAACCGGTGGGTGCGCTTGAGATGTCCTCGCGCGGCTTCGTGTCGCCCTTCGGACGTGATGAAGAGGCGCTCAGTCACGGTATTGCCGACGGGCTGTGGGTCAGCCTCGGTGGTGAAGACAAGATCCTTCCGGCCGCCGTCGTCAACGAATACGTGGCGCAAAAGGCGGCCGAGATTGAGGAGCGCGAGGGCAGCAAACTGGGCGGTCGCGCGCGCAAACGCCTGAAAGACGACGTGCTGCACGAGCTGCTGCCGCGTGCATTCGCCAAGCCGTCGCGGGTGTCGGCGCATATAGATCGGGAGCATGCGTTCATTGCCGTCGACACCAGCAGCCGCAAGACGGCCGAAGGCGTGGTGTCCGAGCTGCGTCGCGCGCTGGGCAGTTTTCCTGCCGTGCCGCTCAATGCCGAAGTCGCGCCGCGCGCCATTCTGACCGGCTGGCTCGCAGGTGAGGAGTTGCCCGAAGGTCTCGTGCTCGGCGACGAATGCGAGTTGAAGGATCCCGCTGATCGCGGTGCCGTTGTCCGCTGCCAGCGACAGGAGCTCGACGCCGAAGAAATCAGCAAGCATCTGGAGGTCGGCAAGCTTTGCTCCAAGCTTGCGCTGAGCTTTGACGACCACCTGAGTTTCGTCATCGGCGAGGACTTGGTCATTCGCAAGCTCAAGTTTCTCGAAGGGGCGGTCGATGGCCTCGAGAGCACCGAGCGCGACTCCATGCGCGCCGAGCTTGATGCGCGCTACGCGCTGATGGCGGCTGAACTCAAGCGACTGTTTGTGGTGCTTGAGAAGAGCTTCAAGCTCAGTCGCGCCGAGCGCTAAGGTGGCGCGACTCGCTATCCAGCGCGAGCGCATTTCACTGGCGATGGCGGATGGTCGCGAGATCGACATCGAGCGCGTGCGCGACCCGCGCGCGCGCCGAATCAAGCTGTTGATGGGCGAGCGCGGTGTGCGTTTAACGGTGCCGCGCGGCGCGTCGCTGCGTGAAGCGCACGAGTTTCTTCTCGCGCATCGCGGCTGGCTGGATGAGCAGCTGCAAAAAAAGCGCGAGATTCAGCAGGATTCACCGGCGCTGGTGCGTGGCGATACGGCGCAGATTCCGCTGCGCGACGCGTGGATTCCTCTCAGATGGGCCAGCGGTCGCTACGCCCATCTCGAGCTAGAGCCCGATCGGGTGGTCATGGTGTTGCCAGATGCGGCGCCTGATCGCACTGCCGCGCGCCTTCTGCGCGAGTTTTATCTGGCACAGGCGCGGCAGGATGTTGGTCGATGGCTGCCGACTTGGCTGGCCGGGCTGCCCAAGCCGCCGCGCGAGCTGCGCATCCGGCCGCTGCGTTCGCTGTGGGGCTCACTGAGTCCTGATGATGCTCTGTCGCTTGATCTGAGTTTGGTCCTCGGGCCATCGGACGCATTTGAGTACGTGCTGGTTCACGAGCTGTGTCATTTGCTGCAGCGCAACCACAGCGCAGCCTTTTGGTATGAGGTCGAGGCGCGGCTGCCGCAGTGGCGCGAGCAGCGTCGCTATCTGCGTGGCGAAGGCATCGTGTTGAAGAGCCGCTTGGCTGGCCTGCTGGGCAGTAAGTCAGTCGGATAGCGCCCGGCACAGGGGCTGACCGAAAGCGCGATCAACAGACCCGATCAACAAGCCCGATCAAGCGAGTTTCAAAAATGCGCGAAGCTCAGTCGCGACTGCTTCGGGCGTATCCATATGCAGATGATGGTGGCCCGGCAAAATGCGCACATGCGCGTCGGGCAGCATCGCCAACCGAGCCGCGCGTGTGTCTGGGTCGAAGTAGGGAGGATGTTGCTCCGCCGCGATCAGCAGCGTAGGTGCCTCAATGCCCGCTAGCCATTCCTGCACGTGCGCCTCCGATATCCGCGCCGGTGTCGATAGGCGAAGACGCGGATCGCTGGTCCATTGGTAGCCGCCATCAACCGGTGTCAGATTGCGTTCAACCAGCAGGCGGGCGCTGGACTGCGCCATCGGCGTGGCCTGCATGCGCGCCATGACGGCCGCTTCCACGCTTGGAATTACCCGCTTACGCTTATCGCCAGCCGTGCGCCGTTCGGCGATGCCGCGTCGCAGTGAATCAAGCGATTTACCGGATGCGACCGCCAATGGACCCAGTGCTTCGACCACTAGCAAACGTTCAATTCGCTGCGGCATGGCCGCCGCTAGCGTGCTGGATATGGCGCCGCCCAGTGAGTGGCCGAGCACGTTAGCGCGTTCCCAACCCAGGCCATCGAGTGCATCGATGGCATCGGGCAGATAGTCAACAAAGTGATACCAGCTGCCCGCCGGCAGATGACCAGATCGACCGTGGCCTGGTAAATCAACGGCTACTAGATCGCAATCAGGCAAATGGGCCGCCATCGGCGCGAAGCTCATCGCGTTGTCGAGCCATCCATGTACGGCGAGGATGCGGTGCTGGGCACCTGCATTCCAACGCAGCGCGGCCAGTGGGCGGACGCGGCCCGGCAAACTCAGCTCCTCAGGATTTTGCAAGGCGCCGCTCATTTGCCGCTCTGTGGACCTTGATACGCCCTGTAGGCCGACAGCGACGCTGCCTGCTGATCGCGAATATCGGCCTGCGTCTGCGGTGAGTCGAACTCTGGCCATCCTGCGCCGTGGCGACGGACTAGATCACACAGCGCGTTGACGTGAAGCGGCGCGCTGTTCAACGCTGGAACATAGCGCAGCGACTCGCCCCCAGCCTCGACGAATAGCTCCGCATTTTGCATGGCGATCTCTTCCAGCGTTTCCAAGCAGTCAGCCGCAAAGCCTGGGCAAACCACGTCGATATTCTTGACGCCCTGCTTGGGCAGCAGGTGCAGCGTCTCGTCAGTGTAGGGACGCAGCCATTCCTCCCGGCCAACCCGCGATTGAAACGTCAGCATCCAATCGTCGTCATGCAGATCGAGCGCCGCCGCAATGCGCCGCGCGGAGGCATGGCACTGACAAAAATAAGGATCGCCCGCGAGCAGGTAGCGTTTAGGGATGCCGTGAAACGAGAACATGAGCCGTTGCGCGCGACCATGGTGCGCCCAGTGGGCGCGGATGGACTCAGCCATGGCCTGGATCCAAGCGGTCTCCCCAAAGTAGTCGGAAATGAGCCGCAACTCTGGCTGCCAGCGCCATTTCTGCACGGCGCTGTAGACCGCGTCAAACACGGACGCCGTGGTGGTGGCCGAGTACTGCGGGTACATCGGCAGGACGATCAGTCTGCGCAGACCCTCGCGATGCCAATGATCAAGCACCTCGCTGACCGACGGTGATCCGTAACGCATCGCTAAGCGCACTTCAGCATCGATGCCGGCGTTCGTGAGCGCGTTGCCGACATCGGCCGCGAGCGCTTCGCTGTTGACCCGCAGCGGCGATCCCTGATCGGTCCAGACTTTTCGGTACGCGCGCGCCGAGCGCGGCGCTCGGAACGGCAGAATGACGCCGTATAGCAGCGGCAACCAAAGCGCGCGCGGCAGCTCAATTACACGACGATCAGCCAAGAATTCGGCTAAATACCGTCTTAATGCCGACGCGTTGGGAGAAGTCGGCGTGCCGAGATTGACCATCAGTACGCCGCACCGCGGTTGGCTGCCGTGGGCGTGATCAGGTGTTCCAAAGTAGTTCATTCAGAAAACAGACTGTTGTTAGATGGTCATGTCGCTGACCGAGTGGAGAAGACGGCTGGCGCTCGCCGCACAGTCCGCAAAAGAGCGCGTCTAGGTGCCCGCAAGGCTATGATTTAACGCGGACGTAATGCTATTCTTCGCGAGCGCATGCAGATGCGCAGTGACGATTCATTATTATTACTCGAAGGACGACCCGATGCGTCCCCGCTCAGCCCAGTGGCTTACCGCTGCACTCCTTTTTTTTGCCGGCTCAGCGCTGGCAGAACCGTTCGGCTATGCCGCAGGGTTTAGAGATCTATATCGCGT
>JBBSIY010000276.1:0-5176 GCA_038257785.1 Lysobacterales bacterium | reverse complement strand
TCTTCAGCGTTCTTTCTGCGACGGACAACGCCAACGCATGCTTAAGTTGACCGTCTCCAATCGCCTTGAGTCACTCGCCGATGCGCTGGCTGAGCGTATCGAGCGCGCGCCGCTGGCCGATCCATTTGCGGCCGAGCGCATTGTCGTGCCGCACAGCGGCGTGGGCCGCTGGCTGCAGCTGCGACTGGCGCAGCGTTGGGGCATTGCAGCGCAGCTGAAGTTCGAGCTGCCGGCGCAGGCGATCGGCCCGATGCTAGCCGCGCTGACAAGCACTTCCGATGGCGAAGATGCTGCCGTTTGGGAGCGATCTGCGCTGCGCTGGCGGATGCTAGCCCTGCTTGAAACGCTGCCGAGGTCGCGCGAGTTCGCGCCGCTGCGCGCGTATCTCGACGGCTCAGCGGAGTCGATCGACCCGCTCAAGCCTTGGCAGCTCGCCTGCCGCTTGGCCGACGTGTTCGACGCGTATCAGGTCTACCGACCGGACTGGCTGAGCGCCTGGATGCGCGGTGATCGCCTCATGCCCGCCAATGAAGATGAAATGTGGCAGGCGGCTGTTTGGCGCGAGCTACGCAGCACGGCCTGCGGTGCCGATCGAGGCAGTCGGATGCTCGCGCTGATTGATGCGTTGGCAAATGCTCTGAGCGGCGCGTTGCCCGATAGGATGGCCTCGACATCGACACTGCTGCCGACTCGGCTAAGCCTGTTCGGCGCCCTGCCGCTTGGGCCGCTGCAAATGCGCTGGGTATCCGCGCTGGCGTCGCGGATTGACGTCGCGGTGTTTCACTGCGCGCCTTCGTCGGCCTACTGGGGCGATCTGCGTTCGCCGCGCGAGCTAGCAAGGCAGCGTTCGGCTAAGGCGGGTGGGCTATCAACGGCGACGGTTTCAGCCGAACCGATGCCGCCCGTGAACGCCCTGCTCGCGTCCTTAGGCAGCCGTGCGCGCGAAGCCCAGCAGCTGCAGATCGAGCATTGGCTAGACGGCAGTATCGAGCACGAGCGTTGGGAAGAAGCGGGCTCAGGTCAGCTGCTTGGCTGGCTGCAAAACGCGATGCTGAATCTGGACGAGTCGCCGCCGCCGCCAATTACCGATGGCGCGAACCTGCGCGTGCATGCCTGCGCCAGCGCACGTCGCGAAGTTGAGGTCATGCTCGACGAACTTCTGCAGCTGTTCGAGCGCGACAAAAGCCTGCGCCCGCATGACGTCGCGATCATGGCACCGTCCTTGGATCGCTATGCGCCGCTGATCGAGGCGGTGCTTGCAGCCACGCCGACGCAGCGGCGCTTGCCCATCACCTTGGCCGATGGTCGCGCCGACCATTTGCATCCGCTGATTCAACGCTATCTCTGGCTGCTGCGTTTGCCGCAGGCTGGCTTCACGCGGATGGAGGTGCTGGGCCTGTTCGAGTGCGCCGAAGTTCGCGCGCGCTTTGAGCTGGCGGACGAGTCGCGCCAGTGGCTGACCGAGTGGGCGGAGTCGCTCGGCGTCGTCCGCGGCTTGAACGCTGCTCAGCGCGAGGCATGGGGCGAAGGCGCTGTTGATGCGCACACGTGGGCGGCGGCGCTTGAGCGCCTGCTGATCGGCCAAGTGGCTGGCGATGATGGCGGCGTGCTTGACGGCGCGGCTCCGTTCGATAGCGGCAATGGAGAAGAGGCCGCGCTGGCGCTGGGCGCGCTCTGGCGCTGCCTTCGGTCGCTCGATCGATGGCGGCAGATATTGACCGAGCCGATGAGCACCGCGCAGGGCGTCGAACGCCTGCGGCAGCTGTTCGATGCGTTCTTTCGGGTTGATGGGACCGAGCCCGCTGCGGCCGATGCGGAGAGTGCCGTTCGCGACGCGTTGGAGTCACTGGCCAATCAGATCACGCTCGGCGATTGCGAGGTAACCGTGGCCTCCGACGTGCTGGCTGCCGCTATGCAGGACGCCCTCGCCCAGCCCGCACGCTGGCAGCGATTCTTGGGCGAGGGCGCTACCGTCTGCGCGATGGTGCCCTTGCGCAGCGTGCCGTTTCGGATCATCGCCGTATTGGGGTTGAACGACGGCGAGTTCCCACGCCGAACGCCGCCCGCCGGATTCGACCTGATGGCGCAGCAGCCGCGACTGGGTGATCGCCAGCCGCGCGAGGACGACCGCCAGCTGCTCCTCGATACTGTGCTGGCGGCGCGTGATCATCTGCATCTCAGCTATATCGGCATGGATGCTGGCGATGGATCAGCGCGGCCACCTTCGCCGCCGCTAGCCGAAATCATTGACGCCCTGCGTGCGGCGTTCGCTGCGAACCGGAGCAGCGCAGTCGAATCGATTCTGCACACGCACGCGCTGGTGCCATGGGCGGAAAGCGCCTTCGCAAAACGTGGCGGCAGCTTTGCCGCGCAGTGGTGGCCAGCGCTGCAGGCAGAGCGCGCCGGATGGCGGACCCCGTCTGCGTTCGTCGCCTCGCCGCTGTCGCTAAGTCCAGTCGCAGGCGCCGTCGATGTCGAACGACTGCTGCGTTTCTATCGCCATCCGGCGCGCGCATTTTTATGCGATGTGCTGCAGCTATCTAGAGCGCGCTGGATCAGCGATCAAGAAGGCGATGAAGCCGACGTAGTCGACAAGCACGCAGCGGGCGTGGTGTTGGATCGAATGCTGCAAGCGCATGCGGAATCGATGTCGATTGCCTCGTGCGTTGAGCGAATCACCGCCGAGGCGCAAATTCCCGCCGGTCTCGCTGGGGTCGTGGCGCTGCGCGAGCTGAGCGGGAAGTTTGACGCCGCGCTCAACCTGCTCGCCGATGGCCATATTCGGCGTGAGGTTCTTGATGTCGATGTGCAGATTGCGATGCTGCCGCTAGGTGGCCAGCTCGAGGTGTTGCGCAGCGCCAAAGGGCTAGTTGCGATGGGCGTCAATGAGCCGGGCGGTGCCGATTGGCTAGCGCTGGCGCTGGCGCGCGAGCTGCTCATTCAGCGCGGAATGCTGGCGCACGACGCCGACTGCACCTATCTGGAAGTGCCTCTGGACAACACGCCGCGCCTGCTGAAGTTGAAGCCACTGCTTGACGCGCAGTCGTGGCTTAGCTCGCTGGCGGACGGTTGGGCCGTCGGTCAAACCGAGCCGCTGCCGCTGCCGCAGCGCAGCGCATTCGCGTTCGCTAGATCACGCGACGCTGAGACGAGCTTCAAGGCGGCTCGCGGCAAGTGGAACAGCACGCGCGATAGTCGTGGTGAAGCCGCCGATGAAGATTGGTCGATTGCGTTTCGCGGCCAAGATGTGCCCGAGTTGCCTGAATTCGCCGAGTGGTCGATGGCGATCTACGCGCCGCTAGCGGAGCGGGTTCAGGCAGAGAAACGCAAATGAACGCGCTGCGCACGTTCGATCCACTGCATGTATCGCTCAGCGGTGTGCACTTGATTGAGGCCAGCGCCGGCACCGGTAAGACGTGGTCGATTGTCAGTTTGCTGCTGCGCGCAATCGCAGTGGACGGACTCGCCATCGACAGCGCCGCGGTGGTGACTTTCACTGAAGCTGCAACGCGCGAGCTGCGCCAGCGTTTGCGCCTGCGGCTGGAAGAGGCGGCGCGCGCGCTGGATGGATTCGCGCCGGGCGATGACTTCATTCGCACTATGCGCGAGGAGGCCTCGAATCGCGGACTTGAGCCTGCGCACCTTCGTCAGCGCGTGGCTGACGCGCTGGTGCGATGCGACGAGGCATGGGTACACACCATTCACGGGCTGTGCGCGCGATGGATGCGCGAGTTCGCGTTTGAACAGCAGCTTGGCTTGGAGGCGTGGCCAGTCGAGGAGGGCAGTGAGCTTCAGCAGCAGGCCGCCGACGATGTGTGGCGTCAGCGCGTTGTGCTGGCCGACGCCGAACAAGCGCGGGTGCTGCTGCACGTGTTCAAGAGTCCAGACCGGCTGCTCATGCAGCTTAAGCCGCTGCTCGCGGTTGAGAAAAATCAGGTCGATGGCGAAGACGCCGAGCAGCAGCTCGAGACCCTGTCAGCGCGCAGCGCGCTGCTGCACGAGCAGCTTGCTGCGCTGGCTGCCAACGCTGAGTTTGATCGGCTTTGGGCGCATCTCGATGAGACGGGGCGCTATAGCGGCACCAAGCTAAGCCCTGCGCACAAGCGGCAGGCGCGCGACTGGGTTGCTAATGCGCTTGAGCTAGCGCCCGCGCTGGACGCCGACGCCTTGAGGCGCGTGAGCAGCGACATGCTGCAGGCGGCGCGCAACTCGAAATTTGCCAGCGTTCCCGTGCCTGATTTTCCCGCGCTGCGCTGGATCGATCATTGGATAGATGTACGTGCCGCACTTGCTTCGGTGGAGCGGCTGGCATGGACGCATCGCCTGCTCGATGAGGTCCGCGCGCGCACTGAATCGCTGCGCCTGCGTCTGCGCTGCTTGAGCTACGACGATCTTGTGTTGCGCATGCGCGATCAGCTACGCGGTGATGCTGGCCAGCGTTTCGCGCAGCAGCTGGCGCGGCGATTTCCGCTGGCCGTTGTCGACGAGTTTCAGGACACCGATGCCGCGCAATACGCGATCTTTCGCGCGATTTATTTGGGTCGCGAGGACAGCGGGCTGTTCTTGGTTGGCGATCCCAAACAGGCGATCTATCGCTTTCGCGGCGGCGACATTTTTGCCTATCGGCAGGCCATGGACGATGCGGCTGAACACCACAGCCTGCGCCATAACCGACGTTCGCTTCAGCGCACGGTAGACGCGGTGAATTCTCTATTTGGCCGACGTGCGAATCCATTCGTATTTGATTTCATCGATTTTTTACCGGCGCAGGTGCCGCCCGACGTTGCGGCCGCGCCGCCACGTGAGGAGGCCGGGCTGACGGTCTGGCGCTTCGCCGACCAAGATGGCCCGATTGCGCATGGATTGGCGGAGCAAGCGTCTATTGCAGCCGTGGCGGCCGAGATCGCGATGCTGGTGGAAGCCGGTCGAGCGCCGGAGCGCGAGGAAGCGCCGATTGCGGTGCTGGTCGGTAAGCACGCGCAGGCGCAGCAGATGCGGCGCGAGCTGGCAAAGTGGGGCATCGCCTGCGCTTACAGCGGCGAGGCCAGCGTGTGGACATCGGATGCAGCGCGCACGCTGCTGGTTGCCATCGATGCGCTGGCCAAACCGCGCGATGGCGGCAGACAGCGGCGGGTCTTAGCCAGCCCGCTGTTCAATCTTGATGCGCAGGACTTGT
>JBBSIY010000275.1:0-5176 GCA_038257785.1 Lysobacterales bacterium | reverse complement strand
GCGGGCGACCGCCGACTTGCGCTGTCTATCCGTCTGCGCAATCCGTATGTCGATCCGATCAGCCTGCTGCAAGTTGATTTACTGCGTCGCTGGCGCAAGGCCGGTCGGCCGGATGACGCTTTGCTGCACGCGCTGATGGCAACCGTGAACGGCATTGCCGCGGGCGTGCAAAACACCGGCTGACGCCCCTGCGGGGTCACGTTTGGGCGAAGGCTGCGTCCACTTGTCGCTGCTCGAATCACCACGCGATGTCCTGATCTACGCGCTTGCCGCGTATGGATTGGCGTAACGGCGTACATCGTCGCCCAATTGCCTTAGGGAGAGATCAAACCATGTGGGATTTTGAGATGGGCCGCGTGTTTGGCCTGATGATGCGAACGCTGCCATTTCTCGCGTTTCGCCTGCTGATCTATTTCGGCATCACGCTGGCCTATGTGCTCGCCATTGGCGGCGGCGGTGGAACCGGTTGGTTGATTGGCAGCGCAGGCGGCTCGGAAGGCGCGGCGAATGGCGTGTTTTGGGGTGCGCTTACCGGCTTTGGCGTGGTGTCCGGCGTGCTCTATTGGGCGCGCGAATACCTGCTGTACCTCGTTAAAGCCGGCCACATCGCGGTGCTGGTTGAGCTAATGCAGGGCAAGCAGATTCCGGGCGGCCGTGGGCAGATTGAGCATGCCGGCGCGGTGGTGAAGACTCGCTTTGTTGAATCGTCCGTGCTGTTCGGTGTCGATCAGCTATTGAAGGGCATTCTTAAGGCCTTCAATCGCGTGGTCATGGGCGTCAGCATGATGATTCCGATCCCCGGCATTGAGGGCGTCGCCAAGTTCGCCACGGCGGTGATCAACATGTCGCTGACCTATGTCGACGAGGTCATCCTTGCCTACAACATTCGCAATCAGATTGAGAATCCGTGGGCCGGCGCGCGCGATGGGCTGGTGCTGTACGCGCAGAACTATAAGAATCTAGTGAAGAACGCGCTGTGGCTGACGGTGTTCGTCTGGGTGCTGACCCTGCTGGTTTTTCTAATCGTATTTGCGCCCGTTGCAGCGCTGGTGGCGCTGTTTCCGTCCTTGGCCGGATTCTGGACCTTCGGTATCGCCGGTATCTTGGCGATCAGCATCAAGGCCGCGCTGATTGATCCGGTCGCGATGACCGCGCTGATGCAGGCGTATTTCAAAGCGATTGAAGGCCAGCAGCCGCAGGCCGAGTGGGCGGGCAAGCTGGACTCTGCTTCGGCCAAGTTCAAGCAGCTGGGCGAGAAGGCGCGCGGATTTGTAGGCGGTAAGGCTGCTCCGCCGCCTGCGCCGCTGGGGTAGGCGCGTTCTCGATCGTGCGCGGTCACGTGTAGCCCGGATGCAGCGCAGCGAAATCCGGGATTGATGGTAGATCAAAAACGAAAGCGTTCAACGCAAAGATGCAAAGGACGCAAAGTGAAGCTAGAGCGAACAAAGTGCTGATAGGAGACGGAACTCCAAGCACTTGGCTCTCCTTTGCGTCTTTGCGTTGAGCGCTTTTTGCTCCTGAACTTGACACTCACAAAGCACCCGGATTTCGCTGCGCTGCGTCCGGGCTAGGTGTTTACGCGGCGCTGGGCTAGAAGGTCAGGCGCAGCCCGGCATACCAGTTGCGCCCGGCGGCTGGATCAATGCCGTCGTTGCGAACACGAGAGAAGTAGACCTCGTCGAACAGGTTGTTGATGCCGGCAAGCAGGGTGAACTGCGACTGCTGGATCTGCCACTCGGCGGTCAGATCCCATACCTGATAGGACGGAATAAACCGGGTGGCGCTGTTGGCGTCATCGGCGAAACTCTCGTCAACGTAGGTGCCCAACAGGGCGAGCTTGCGCTGCGGTCCCTGTTGATAAATCAGGCCCGTGCGGACGAGATAGTCCGGTGCGTACTGCGGTGCGTTGCCTACACGCAGTGGGTTGGCGTCGTCAGTGATCTCGGCGTCGAGCAGCGTCGCGTTTAGCAGCAGATTGAGCTGGGAGGCGGCATCGGCAGCGAACAGATTGACCTGGACTGCCGCCTCAATGCCGCGATATTCGATTTCTCCAATGTTGCGCACCGGATCAGCAGCGGTGCCCGCACCGCCGACCTTGTCGTCGAAGTTCATCGCGAACAGGCTAGCGTCAAACACTAGGCCCGCGATGGGCTCGCCACGAATACCGATATCGGCCTGAACGGCGCTGCCTTCGGCCAAATCGCCGGCGACGATGGTGGTGGTGCTGTTGGGGACGGCTTCGGTAAAAATCGCTGGGCGATAGCTTTCGGCGACGTTGAAATACGCGAGGGTGCTCGCGCTCAGATCCCAGGTGCCGCCGAGGGCGAACAGGGTGACCGTGTCGTCTATCTCGCGGCTGCGGTCGGCTCCGGCCGGGCTAACGAAGCGAGCGCTGACCGACTGCTCGTAGGTCTCAATCCGCACACCAGGCGTCAGGCTGAAGTCGCCGAAGCGAAACAGCGCTTCGGCGAACACCGGCAGATACTCGAGGTCGCGCTGAGAGGCGATCCGCAGCGCTTCATTTCGTACATCGATGCGCGGTGAATCGGTGCGGAAGTATTGCGCGCCGACGCTGACCGCATGTTGGCCCGCATCGCCCCATTGGCGGAGGTAGCGGCCTTCCACACCTAAGGTGTCGAACTTCTGCTCCTCCTCATCAAACGTGCCGGCGGTAGCGCCCGAGGGCAGCGTGCCAAATCCGCCGCCGCGCTCGCGACGGCTGGCGCGGGTGTAATCCACTACCCAGGCCCTAGCGCTGAACTGACCGGCATCGAGGTCTTGTTCAAGGATCAAGGTGGCGGCATCGCGATCTAGGTTGAAACGATCCGCTGTGCGCGAAACAGCGCCACGGTCAACGTCGAAATTCACATCGAGCGGCCCGCCGCCGAAGTTCAGGCCGCCCGGCTCGCCGTGTTCTTCGCTGTAGCTGGCCAGGGTCAAAAACCAGCGCCGTGAGCCGTCGGCATCCAGTGCAAACTTGGCGTAGCCGGCATCCAGATCAACATCGCTATTGGCGCGGCGAAAGCCGTCAGTTTCCCGATGGTTGTAATAGACGTAGTAGCCGAAGCGGCCGCTGGTGCCGTCGATATAGCTGAAGTTGTTCCAACTGCTGTCACTGCCGATGGTGTTGCTGGTGCCGCCGCCGAACGCCCGATCCAAGTTGGGTCGATGGGTGACGTAGTTGAGCGCACCGCCGGGCTGCGGGCCATACATCAAGGACGCGCCGCCGCGAACGAACTCAATCCGGTCAACGGTATCAAGCGGCGGCACGTAGTACGCCTCGGGATAGCCGAACTGATCAGCGTGAATCGGTATTCCATCCGCTAACACCTGGGTGAATTGGGTACGGTGGGGCTCAAGCCCGCGATAGCCGATGCTGAGTAGGGGCGAGCTTTCTTCGCTCAAGTTAAGCCCGGGCGTTTGGATCAGCGCCTGGCGGTAGTTACTGGCGTCGATCGTGGGAACGGCATCTAGATCAATCACCGTGGTTTTCTTACCGGCGTTGATTTTGCTGCCCTGCACATCGGGCAAGAACGGGCCTTGGATGCGATGGTCGTGCTCAGCCTCAGCTTCGACTGTAATCACCGGCAGCGCTGAGTAGGCCTGCATTTCTGCCGCCGCAGAGGCGGCCGCGTTCGAGCTGCTGAACGCGAGGAGACTGAGGCCGACTGTGCTGGCCAGCGACTGGATAGCGAAAGGCATTGGAGCAGCCAGTGTGCGGAGAAGTGCGCGACGTTAAACAAACTGATATGCAAATGCAAGCGATTCGCATTAGCAATCTATATCGAAATTTATCGATTTTTCCGCTGCGTTTTGCTGCCGCGACCTCGCATGTAAGGCCGACACCGGGGGGGGCATCTTTCACGTCTTTTCCACATCTGTGTACGCTGGTCGCTCTTTCGGGGAGAAGGAGCAAGTCATGCGCGTGGCTATTGCAGGATTGATGGCAGGAATTGCCTTGTTTATCTGGGGAGCATTGGCACACACGGTGCTGCCGCTCGGCGAAGTGGGCGTAAAGCCGCCCAGCAATGAAGACGTGGTGCTATCGGCGCTGCGTGAAGGGCTGCCGGCGGCGGGCGTTTACATCCTTCCATATGTCGATGCGCAACAAATGTCCGACGAAGCGGCGATGAAAACCTGGGTCAGCAAGTCGCTGGCGAACCCCTACGCGATGGTCATCTATCAGCCACAAGGCCGCGATAATTCGCAGATGGGCAGCCTGCTAGGCGTGCAGCTGGGCACAGATATGCTCAGCGGATTCGCATTGGCGTGGGTGTTGAGCCTGTTAACAGCCGGCTTTGGGCAGCGCGTCTGCGCATCGATGCTGATCGGCTTGATGGGCTGGCTCGCCATTTCAGCGCCATACGCTAACTGGTATCGCTTCCCGATGGATGCAACCCTTGCATTGATGGTGGAAGAATTGGTCGGGTTCTTGATTGCCGGACTGGTCGCGGCGCGGTGGCTGGGTCGCAAAGAAGCAAGGCGATGAGGCGAATCTAGCCGCGTGCGCCAAGTCTGGGGAATTTGTCGATTGAATAGGCGCGGAACTCGCGTTCCAGCCAGTTAGAATCGATCTATGAAACTCGCCGGCTACGCCATTAAAGAAGTAATTTACGCCGTCGATGAGACGGTCGTGGCGCGCGCCGAGTCGGATGCTGGCGAGCGGGTGGTGCTGAAGTACCAAAACAGCCGCCACCCGTCGCTAGATCTGTTTGCGCGCTGGCAGCATGAGCACGCGGTGTTGCAGTCCATCCAGTCTGAGTGGGTGATTCAATCGCGGGCGCTGGTGCAGGTCGATCACGGTCTGGTGCTGGTGCTGGAAGATTTCGGCAGCGCCAATCTGTCGCAGCTGGTGGATCGAGAAGAGCTGGAGCTGGGTGATCGCCTGGCTCTGGCCATGCAGCTCACCTCGGCGATTAGCGCGGTGCATCAGCACCAGCTAATTCACGGCGACGTGTCGGCCAAGAACGTGCTGGTTGATCTTGCCGGGCTCACGCTGAAGCTGTGCGATTTCGGTCTCTCAACGCGGCTCAGCCACGAGCAGAAGCCCGGACAAGAGGTCACCTTGCGCGGCACGCTCGAGTACATGTCGCCGGAGCAAACGGGCCGCACCAATCTCGATGTGGACTACCGCAGCGATCTGTATTCGCTGGGTGTCACGCTGTATGAGCTGTTC
>JBBSIY010000274.1:0-5186 GCA_038257785.1 Lysobacterales bacterium | reverse complement strand
GGTTGTCGATCGGGCGCGTTTGGTCAGTGCGCGGGTCGCTAAACAGATTGAACTCCTGCCGACCGGCTTCAAATACGCCAGCGAAGCCGATAGGGCCGGCGGGCAAGTCAAACAAATCGCCGGAAACGGTGAAGTTTGCGTTGGTGGAAGCAGTATCGCCTTCGTTGATGACCCGGGTCGCAAACGAGCGGTAGATTTCCGGCGTGATCGGCGTGGACCAGCGAGCCAGGTTCAGACGATTGATTGAAAGACCGGTGCTGGTGAAGCCCTCTCTGGGGCCGAGGAAGTAGTCGTGCACGGCTTGGGCAAGCAGTCGCGGGCGATCAGCCGAGTAGTTGTACTCAGAGTGGTTGAGCGATGCCTCCCAGTCAAAGCGATCAGCAAAGGTGCCCTGCAGGCCCACCGTGATGTCATATGTATCTTCGTCGAACAGCGTGGTCGCTGCTTCGTTGCCGCCGAGCTCGAATGGCTGGAAGACTCGCTGCAGCTGCAGCAGGGTATTGAACTGAGGATCAAAGTAAGCGGTCGAGGTGCCGCCCGAAGCGGTCTGATTGAAGCGGTCGCCCGAGGTGCCCCAAAATTCGGTGCCCGAACCTGCTTTCGCCTCCGACGCGTAATACGTTGCGCTGCCGAAAAACTGCAGGCTGTCGGTGATGTCGAAGGTAAAGTAGCCGTAGCCAGAGTAGAACTCGCTCTGGTTAGAGATCGAGCGCGACGCCGGCGTGGTGAACGAACCGCAGTAGGTGCCGCGCGCAGCGGTCGTCACCGTGGTGAAGCCAAGACGGTCGCAAGCTGCTGAACCCGGATAGAAGGCATTTGTGTTGCGAAGGCCGGATGCGGCCGGCGCGCCCACGTTGATCGCGATCAGCGACAGTGCAGGATTCGCGATGCTTCCCAACGGTCCGTTGCGGGAATCTGCAAGGAAGTCGCGCTGGCTGCCGAAAACCGCTTCGTTGTAGCCGTACTGGAACGCATACGTGCCTGTCCAGCGATCGCCGGTCCGGCCGCCGGTCAGCTCTACGCTGGTGCTGTCGCCGCCGCCTTCAGCGGTGGTACCGAACTGCACGCGCGCGAGGTTGCCGTCGAAGTTTTCGCGCAGCACGATGTTAACCACGCCAGCGACGGCGTCAGACCCATAAATCGCCGAGGCACCGCCGGTCAGCACTTCCACGCGCTCAACAATCGATGCGGGAATGGCGCGAATATTGACGACGTTGTTGTCGCGGTTGTACGGCTGCGGATACTGCGCCGGACGACGGCCGTTAATCAGGGTCAACGTATAGCCTGGGCCTAGGTTGCGAAGATTGATGACCTGGGCGTTCGGCGAAAAGCCCGTCACGCCGAGATCGCCCGTGAACGAGCTCGTGGTGTTCTGGGTAAGCGTCTGCAGGGCGTCGGCGACAGTCTTAAAGCCTTCGCGATCCATGTCTTCGCGCGTGATCACGGTGACCGGGGCCGGTCCTTCGATCTCGCTGCGCTTAATACGTGAGCCGACGACCGTGATGCGGTCTAGCGCGGCTTCTTTGCTCGTGTCGGTGTCGTCCGAGTCGGAAGATTGCGCTGTGGCAAGCGCAGGCAGTGTGAGGGCGGCGGCAAGCGCCAGTGATAGCGGGTGTCGCAAGAAGCGGGCGTCGTAGCTCATTGGGTTTTCCGTTGTTGTCTGGATCGGAAAGAGAGGATCTTGTTACGGTGAGGAACCGACAAACGAAGGGTTTCGTAGACGCCGGCTGTAACCAAACATAACAGGGCTTTAACATGCGCGCCACATTTGTGTGCTCGGAACGCGCCTGAACCACGCCTGACGCCACCGGGAAAGGGCTCAACAGGCGACAATAGCGCTCACCAAATGCGCGCTTGCGCGACAGGAGTTTGCTTGCCTCATGGATGACACCCGTTTTGCCGCTGCCGTTCGCTCCGCATTAGAAGGCGTATCCGATCCTCACAGCGGTAGCGAAATAATGGCGGCCGCGACGCTCAAGAACGTTCGCCGCGTCGAGGGTCGCACCGCGTTCACCGTTCAGTTCGGCTACCCGATGGCGGGCTGGAGGAACGATGCGACCCTGCTGGTTAAGCAAGCCGTGGCGGATGCGCTCGGTTCGACGCCTGATCTCATTGATCTTGAGCTCACCAGTAAGGTCGCGGCGCACGAGGTGCAGAAGGGCCTGACCCCGCTGCCCGGCGCAAAGAACGTGATTGCAGTGGCATCGGGCAAGGGCGGCGTCGGCAAATCGACCACGTCTGTGAACCTCGCCCTCGCGCTGCAGGCAGAGGGCGCGCGCGTCGGCATCTTGGATGCCGACATCTACGGGCCTAGCGTTCCGCGCATGCTTGGTTTGTCGGGTAAACCCGATAGTCCAGACGGTCAGCACATCGCGCCGAAGATTGGCCATGGCCTTCAGGCGATGTCGATTGGCCTGCTGATTGATGAAGAGACGCCGATGATCTGGCGCGGTCCGATGGTGACGCAGGCCTTACAGCAGATGCTGTCGGAGACGCTGTGGGAGGCGTTGGACTATCTGATCATCGATCTGCCTCCGGGCACGGGCGACATCCAGCTCACCCTATGTCAGAAAGTCCCGCTGTCGGGCGCGATCATTGTCACCACCCCGCAAGACATCGCTTTGCTTGACGCGCGCCGGGCGCTGAAGATGTTCGAAAAAGTGGAGGTGCCGGTGCTCGGCATTGTCGAGAACATGGCGATTCACGTGTGTTCGAACTGCGGCCACGCTGAGCACATTTTTGGCAGCGGCGGAGGCGGGAGGATGGCCGCGCAATACGATGTGCCCCTGCTTGGATCGTTGCCGCTGGAGCTTTCGATTCGTGAGCAGGCCGACGGCGGATTTCCCACCGTGGCGAGTCATCCCGACTCCACTGCGACCGCCGCGTATCGGTTGATTGCACGTAGCGTGGCGGCGCGGCTGGCGCTGCGTTCGCGCAACAAGTCATTTGGGCTGCCTGAGATAGTTATGCAGAACACGTGATTGGGAATTGGCATGATCCGCCTCAGAGGCGCGCCTTGGTTCCTTCTCCCGTCGGCAGAAGGTGACGCGAAGTGACGGATGAGGGTGCGAACTCGCGGTGTGCTTTCTACTAGTTGAGGCGACAGGCATTTCGCTCGGACCGAACCCTAAAATCAACCGCTGTCCCATGGGGAGGGAGGCTTTATGCCATTGACAAGGTTCGGCTCGCAGACCCGTATTGGACTAATTGAGGAGTTGCATGAGCATTAAGAGCGATCGCTGGATTCGGCGGATGGCCGAGCAGCAGGGAATGATCGAGCCGTTTGAGCCGGGTCAGATTAAGGTCGGCGGTGACGGTCAGCGAATCGTGTCGTACGGCACATCAAGCTATGGCTACGACGTGCGCTGTGCGCGTGAGTTCAAGATTTTCACCAATATCAACTCCACCATCGTTGATCCCAAAGCCTTTGATCCGTCGAGTTTTGTCGATGTGGAGTCGGACGTCTGCATTATTCCGCCGAATAGCTTTGCGTTGGCGCGTACCGTCGAGTTCTTCCGCATTCCGCGCTCAACCTTGGTTGTGTGCTTGGGCAAAAGCACCTACGCCCGCTGCGGAATCATCGTCAACGTCACGCCGCTGGAGCCGGAGTGGGAAGGTCACGTGACGCTGGAGTTCTCCAACACGACGCCGCTGCCGGCCAAGATTTACGCGAACGAAGGCGTCGCGCAGATGTTGTTTTTTGAATCGGATGAAGTCTGCGAAACCAGCTACCGCGATCGCGGGGGCAAATATCAAGGGCAGACAGGTGTCACGCTGCCGAAGACCTGATCGACCATGAGCGGGCCATCAGCACTCACTCCCGGCTGCAAAATGGTCGTCGTCGCCGGGTTTCAAACACTCGTCGATGACGTGACGCAGCGCATCCATCACTAGGGTCGCCGCCATGCTGGGCGCGCCGGGCTTCTCGGCTGCTTGTTCAGGCCCGTAGGGCACATGGATAAAGCCGCCTGGCAGATCGGCCGGCAGATAGCGCAGCAAGCCATAGAACACCTGATTACAGACAAAGGTGCCTGCGCTGTTGGAAATTTCTGCTGGGAAACCGGCGTTACGTAGGGCGGAATAGGCTCGTTTGATAGGCAGCGTGGTGAACAGCGCCGCCGGCGCAGCGGCTTCAACCGGCTGATCAACCGGCTGTTGGCCTTCGTTGTCAGTGATTCGCGCGTCAATCAGGTTTAGCGCCACGCGCTCGAGCGAAATGCGGCAGCGACTGTTGGCCTGCCCGACGGCGATCACCAGCTTCGGATGATGGCTGTCGATGGCGGTAAACAAGCGCGGCAACGCTCCGCAAAACGTCACCGGCAAGCAAACACTGATGATGCGATGGCCCGAGATGATCTCGTCATTTAAGCCTCGCGCGGCATCCCAGGATGAATTTCGCGCGTCGCCGCCGAAAGGTTCAAAGCCGCTTAACAGGACGGTGGGAAGCTGATTCATCGGAATATGATGAAGTACATCAGCACGATATTGCACGCTAAGAGCGGCAAGGCTGTGCCGATCTGCGCACGTATCACCGCATTGGGGTCGCGTAGCTCGAGCAGGGCCGCAGGCACGATGTTGAAGTTGGCCGCCATCGGCGTCATCAACGTACCGCAGTAGCCCGAAAGCATGCCAATGGCGGCCATCGAGGCGGCATCCGCGCCGTGCATATGTACCAATAAGGGCAGGCCGACTCCGGCCGTCATCACCGGAAACGCGGCGAATGCATTGCCCATGATCATGGTGAAGCCGGCCATCCCTAAAGCGTAGGCCACCACCACCGCGAAACGGCTGTCGATCGGTATCGCGCGGGTCACTAGTTCGGCGACTGCGGTGCCAACGCCGCTGGCGGCAAACACGCTGCCGAGTGCCGCCAGCAACAGTGGAAGAAGAGCGGCCCAGCCGATTGAATCAAGCAGACGTCGCGACTGCTCGACGGCTGAGCCTAGCGACTGACGCGTCAGTGCGCACGCGGCCAGCACGGCGACCGCGCAGGCAATGCCGAGCGCCACCAGCGTGGTTTGTTCTGCGCCCAGCAGCCGAACGCCGGCCAGCTCGACATCCTTCAAGGCGACGGCCAGCAGCACGGTGACGGCAGGAATCAGCAGCGCCGGCAAGAACAATCGATTGCCTAGACGCGTCGCTTCGGCGCGCTTCTCGTCAGTGCTCGACTGTTCGTAACGCCCTAG
>JBBSIY010000273.1:0-5190 GCA_038257785.1 Lysobacterales bacterium | reverse complement strand
CGCAGCGCCGCGGCCAGACTCGTCAGAGGCGAGCGAAGACTACGCTGCGTGGCTGCACCCGGACGTAGTCGCCGAGCATGTGCGTCCGGTGGCTGGCGGGCTGGAGATTCAAGCGCTGACCTCGGCCATGCGCTGCGCGGCCTGCGCGTGGCTGATCGATCAATCGCTGCGACGAATCGCTGGCGTGCTTGATGGCGGCGCCAATGCGGTCACGGGTCGGGTACGGATCGTCTGGGACCCGCAGCAAGTCGCCTTGCCCGACGTACTGGCGCGACTCGACGCACTCGGATTTCCGCTGCACCTCGCAAGCGGCGCGCAGTCAGAAGCTCGCAATCGCAGGCGGCGGCGCACCGACCTGCTGCGCCTCGGCGTGGCTGGATTGGGCGCGATGCAGGCGATGATGCTGGCCGAAGCGGTCTACCTCGACAGCGCCGGCGAGATGGCCATCGCGACGCGCGATTTCATCCGCTGGTTCACCTTCCTAGTCTCCACGCCGGTCGTGTTTTACGCCGGCTGGCCGTTCATCGCCGGGCTGTGGCGCGAGCTGCGCGCAGCACGTTTGGGCATGGACACGCTGGTCGGCGGATCAATCCTGCTCGCCTACTTCGCTAGCCTGTATGAAACCCTTCGCGGCGGCCCCGAGGTCTGGTTCGATGCCGCCGTAATGTTCGTGCTGCTGTTGCTCGCCGCGCGGTTCATCGAGCAGTGGGCGCGGCGGCAGGTCAACGATCAGGTCGACGTGCTGGCGCGTTCGCGTCCCGCTTTGGCATGGCGTGAGCGCGATGGCAGCCGCGAGCGTGTGGCCGTCAGCGCGCTCAAAGTTGATGACCGGGTCTGTGTCGCGCCAGGCGACGTCGTACCCGCCGACGGCATTCTGCTGACGCCGGCGGCGCTCGACGAATCCCTGCTCAGCGGTGAAGCGCTGCCGGTTGATCGAGCAATTGGCGAGCGCGTGCTGGCCGGCAGCCTGTGTCACGGCAGCGCGCTAGTGCTGCAGCTCACGGCGACCGGACAGCAGACCTATCTGTCACTGCTGCAGCATCTGGTCGAGAAGGCGCAAAGCGAGCGCCCTGCCCTGGCTCAGCGCGCCGATCGTGTGGCGCGTTTCTTTGTGATCGGCATTCTGCTGGTCGCGACTGCGGTGTACTGGTTCTGGTTGCAGCACGACCCATCGCGCGCCTTCCCAATCACCCTGGCGGTGCTGGTGGTCAGCTGCCCCTGCGCACTGTCACTGGCGATTCCGACAGCGCTCGCCGCGGCCTATTCGCAGCTGGCTGCACGCGGCGTGCTGACGCGCGATTCCAACGCGCTGGAGCGACTGGCCGAAGTGAGCGCGGTGATGCTGGACAAGACCGGCACGCTGACTCGCGGCGAGCCGCAGATCGCCGAGCAGCAGACCTTCGCCGGATGGGACGCATCTGAGATGCGCGACATCGCCGCGAGCTTGCAGCAGGGCAGCAGTCATCCACTCGCCCACGCATTCGGAAGCCCACCACTCTCGTTGCACAAAGCGCGCGACGTTCGCACGCATCCCGGCACTGGCATCGAAGGGCTGATCGATCAACGCAGCTGGCGACTCGGCCGCGCTGATTTCGCCGCTAGCCGCGATGACGATGGCGCGATCTGGTTAGGCGACGGACAGCAGGCGATGGCGCGCTTTGTCGTTGGCGATCCGCTGCGCGCGGACGCCGCGCAAGCGGTCGCTGCCCTAAGTGACGCAGGGCTGGCCGTCGAGCTATCGAGTGGCGATGGCTCAGAGGCTGTGGCGCAAGCCGCCGAAGCCTGCGGCATCGAGACCTCGCGTGCGCGGCAGTCGCCACAGGACAAACTTGAGCGGATGAAACAGCGACAGCTCAACGATGAGTGCGTGCTGATGGTCGGCGACGGCATCAATGACGCACCGGTGTTGGCCGGTGCCGACGTATCCTTTGCCTTCGCCCGCGGCGCCGCCATTGCACATCGCAGCGCCGACTTCATCATTACCTCGGAAGCGCTGATGCGCGTTCCCGAAACCATTGCAGTGGCGCGGCAAACTCGCCACGTGATGCGGCAGAACTTGACCTGGGCAATCGTCTACAACGTGACCGCGATTCCCTTCGCGGCCGCAGGACTGGTCGAGCCATGGTTGGCCGCGCTGGGAATGGCTGGCTCGTCGCTCGCGGTTTCACTCAACGCGCTGCGTCTGCGCAACGTATCGAAGGCGTCGCGATGAACATCCTGCTGCTGCTGATTCCACTCAGTGTCATTCTGCTCGGTGTCGCCATTGCGGCCTTTGTCTGGGCGGTGCGAAGCGGTCAGTTCGACGACCTTGATACGCCGCCGCTCGACATGCTGCGCGAGGATCCGAAGCCCGACAGCACGCACGCTGACGAGACCAAATCCTGACGTGCCGATTGACCTGCTGACATTGGGCGCCGCGCTGCTTGCCGGCGTGATGGGCAGCGTGCACTGCCTCGCCATGTGCGGCGGCATCGCCGTCTCGTTGGGCAGCGCTTCGGGGCCGACGACTGAACGCGGTTCAGGGCTCGCGTCGGCAGTCACGCTCAACCTTTCGCGCGTGCTTGGCTATGTACTGGCCGGCGCGCTGGTCGGCGGCCTTGGCAGCGGTCTTGGTCAGCTGCTCGACCTGTTCGCGTGGCAAGGGGTTTTACGTGTTGCCCTTGGCGTCGCGTTGATGTTGATTGCCGTTCGCCTGCTCGGTGTCGGCGATCGCTGGAATCTTTTGAACCGCTTCGGCGCAAAGTTTTGGCAGCTGCTAGCGCCGCTGCAGAAGCGCTTGATACCCGCCAACACCTGGCCGCGTCGAACGGCACTGGGCGTGCTCTGGGGTTGGCTGCCATGTGGACTCAGCAGCAGCCTGCTGCTGGTCGCGTGGCTTGAAGCCGATCCACTGCACGGCGCACTGGTCATGCTCGCGTTCGGGATCGGCACGCTGCCGGCCATGATCACCCTGACCTGGAGCGGCAACCGGATCAGTCATGTGCTGGCGAACCGGCAGGCGAAAGTAGCCGCCGCTAGCGTGGTGTTTCTGGCCGGCTTGTTGACCGCACTCGCACCGTGGCTGATGAGCGTACCGGCGCTGCATTCAACGCTGGCCTTGCTCGGATGTCGCTCGATAGGCTAGTCCAAACTTCAAGACAGCAAGTGCCAATGAAGGAGTGCGATTCGAGCACTAGCTAGCTGTATCGAAGTGTACATAACCCTGTTTTTTGGCCCTCCTCCACTACGACCAGGAAGCGGGAGTTGGCGATAAAGGCAGGCACCGATGCCTCAGTGACGGAGACGGTCATTTGTTGCGTCCGCCGCTTTTCCGCCCTCGGCAGCGGGCGCTTCCAATCGCTTCACAGCCGCCGCGATGCGCTTCCTAGTTTCGTCGTCCACTGCCGTCGCCGCCCGCTGCGCGCGAAGGCTGCCGGCCACCAAGAAGTACAGCACAGCCGCGCAGATCGCCGAGACCACAACGCCCACCAAAAAGAATGTGGTTAGTGCCCAGAGAGCCGAGTCGAACATCCTCGCGAAGTCCGCCCGCATGCCTGCGCTGTCCTCTGCCAAGGCCGCAAACGGCAAGACGCCGAGTACGACTAGACAGACAACAAAGGCCAGGCCATCGCGACGAGTGAATCGACGGCTGGATCGATTCCAATGGCAGATAGTGCGTCGCTGGCTGACGCTCCGCAAGCCTTCATAAGCGGGTAGAAAAGGGAACTGAAAAAGGGGCCGGCGGAAGTGACTAATTGCCTGCGTCCCTTTTCCGCGATGATGTCGACTGATTCCGCAGATCCAATGGCGACCGCCGTGAACACCGCACATTCGCTGTATGCCGCGTTCGATCGCTTCCCCACGCGCAAGGGTGCATCGACGCATATCGCGCGTTTTGCGCCGACGCTGTTCGACTATGCCGGCGGCGGTTTGCTGTACGTGCTGGGGGATAACAGCTTGCCTGCGCATCAGATTGAGGGCGATGTCGAGATCATTCGATTTTGCGAGCCGATTCCGAATTTTCTCGACCGCGCTGTGGCGTTTGGTCTGCGCTTAGAAGACGTGCTTGAGGCGCGCGGCGAAGCGCTGCAAATCTGCCACTTTCGCGATCCGTGGAGCGGCGTGCCGATTCTCGCCCGTGAGCGCGGCTATGCGACGGTTTACGAGGTCAATGCCCTGCCGTCGATCGAACTGCCATGCACGTTTCCGGGCATCGGCGAGCGCACGCTGGAAAAAATCCGCGCCAGCGAGTTGTTCTGTCTGCACCAGTGCGACCGCATCGTCACGCCGTCAAACACTACCCGCCGCCTGCTCTGTGAGCTCGGCGTGGACAGCGGCAAAATCAGCGTGATTCCGAATGGTGCCGATCTGCCTGAGCCGCAGCCGCGGCCGACCGATGCACCGGTCGACTACATTCTCTACTTCGGCGCCCTGCAGTCCTGGCAGGGCGTGGACGTGCTGCTGCGTGCGTTCGCTCGGCTGGCGGATCTGGAGGCACTGCGACTGGTGATCTGCGGTTCCGCACCTTCCCGACAAGCGCGGCAGCTGCAGCGACTGGCCGAGCGGCTCGACATCGCCCCTCGCATCATCTGGCATTGGTCGCTGCCCAATGCCGAGCTCGCGCCGTGGCTGGCGCATGCGCGACTAACGGTCGCGCCACTGAAAGACTGCGCGCGAAATGTGGTGCAAGGCTGCGCGCCGCTGAAGATTCTAGAGTCCATGGCAGCGGGCGTGCCAGTCATCGCATCAAAGCTGCCGCCGGTGCTCGAGATACTCAGCGACGGCGTCGAGGGCCGACTGGTGGCGCCCGATCGACCCGACGAACTGGCGCGCGCGATCCGCGTTTTGCTGGCCTACCCAGAGCTGCGCGCGCAAATGGCCGCTGCCGGGCGGGCGCGGGTCGCGGCTGACTTTCATTGGCCGCAGCTGCTCTGCCAACTGCGCGCGCTTTATGCGACGCTGCGCCCTTCGGCGGAGTTTGTCGATGGCAAACACGTGGGCCTTGCCGCAAACGCGTGATGGCTTAGCTCGAGTCGATTGATCGTTTGGCCAGTGGGGGCGCTGCCATGAAATCAATGTTTGAAACGTTTCGCTATCTGCGCACACTGCAACTTGCACAGCGGGATGTGCTGAGCAAAAAACGCATCGAGGGTCAGTTCACGGCTATCGAGCTGCTCGAACTGCTGCGGCCACTGGCTGAATTTGACGGTT
>JBBSIY010000272.1:0-5193 GCA_038257785.1 Lysobacterales bacterium | reverse complement strand
GACCGGCGCATCCCACCACGGCGGTTCGCTAGTAGAAGATTTAGGGGTGTCGTTGGAGCTCGGCGATCCGTCGTTGAACACCGCACGATCGATGCGATCGCCGATGCGCCGCGCGCGATCACCGTAGCTGCGCACGCGTGCGCTGAGCATGCGAAATATGCCGCCCGGCACGCGCGCCGCTGATCCAAGCGGGTCGCGCGCAATTCGCCCAAGCGTGCTTACGGGTTCGCGCACGCTGCCGATGCCGGCTTCCTTCAGAGCGTTCAACACTGATTCTGAGTTCAGCGCCTCGACAAGCGGCATCTCATTGACGCGCCGCGCAAGCATTGCAACCGAAGGCGCGTCGAGCGGACCCCAGTCAGTCTCGATTACAAACTGAGCCTGTAGTCCTTGCAGCCTTGCATAGGGCTGGACGCGAAAGTGCGGGCCGGCCAGCAGAGACGGCTCAACGAGCTCAGCGGACGCTAAGGTGGGTTCGCGTTCGCTAGCCACCGTTGGGTCGGAAGCGAACGAGGTCAGCAGGGAGATCAGGATGGCGAGGGCAGCGGGGCTAACGCGCATTGCGTGTTGCGGCAGGAACAGGGCGCGCAGTGTGCCCATGTTTACTTGAGCGTGCGCTTAGCGGCGCAAAAATGCGTGAGCTCAAAAAGCAGAAACCCCGGAATGCCGGGGTTTCTGCGCTAAACGAGATGAATTTGCCGAGCTAGATTGTTGAGCTCGGCAGTTGAGGTAGATAAGTGGTCTACCTCGCTGCGTTCGAGTTCATCACGCCGTTACGGCCAGAGTCGAGGAACTGCGCCGGATCGCGCATGCCGGACGTATGGCATTGACCTGTCGTATGGCCACGATTGACGCCGCCGGACAGCTGCCCATTGGTCTGCTCGGTCGTGCCGTCTTCCGGGTCGCTCAGGACGAGGTCGGTGGCAAAGTTGCAGTAGTCGTTAGTCCACCAGTTGGTCGATCGAAACGACGTCGTGTAGTAGTTGACCTTGGCCCGAGATGAGGTAGGAATACCAGCCAGCCAGCTCGACGCGCCACTGTAGGTAAGGTTGTTGTTGGTGCCGCAGCCAACCCCAAACCAGTTGCCGAGGGTGGCGAGAATACCTGACAGATTGGTGCCCTTGTAAGGCGTGCCTAAGGACTGAATCAAACGGCTGCCGGTAGCGTTGTCGAGCCCGCTCCAATAGTAGGTGTAGAGATGCAGCGCGGCGGCACCGCCTTGGCTATGGGCAACGATTCCGTAAGAGTTCCACGTGTTGCCGAAGGTCTGGATAAGGCGGGCAAATTGGTCATGGCTGCGGTTTTGGTTGGTGTCCAAAAACGTCGATGCCGTACTGAACTGACCAGCCGGCCAGACCCCACCCGAGCAATAGCCATGGACCAACAGCAAGCGCTTGCCAGTGCCCTTTTGTCGAGCAGCAGCGGGACGCGGACCAAACTGCATCGCCTCGTCGATTTGGAAGTCCGTCGGCAGCGCCTTCACGCCGCTCACAGCAAGTTCAACCGGCATCTGTGCCTTGCTGGCGACAGTGACGAAGTAGTCGGCATCTTCAACGCGAATATTGCGCAGCTCAAACGGCGCGCGCGTGCCTGACAGGCTCACCCAGCGCTCATCAAAGCCTAGGCCCAGCGCGCCGTCTTTCGGCGACACCATGCCGCTAACCCACGCAACTGGCGTGGCGTCTCCTTTATCGTTGGTGCCCCACACTTCGGCATAGGCGCGGTAGTGCTGGGTAGACTTAGCGCTGTCTACCGGAATCTGGATGCGCATGCGCGAGCCGGCTTCCGATTGAGATTTTGCGCCGAACACGCGATCGCTGATCGCCACGCTCGCCGCCACAACAGGGATGGAGTGCTCGGCCGTGCGAACCAACGCCTGACCGCTGCGATCGCGGCCGTGCACGACCACTTGCGCGAGATAGCTGCCCGTCGATTTGGCCAAGAAATCACCGCCAAAAACGCCATCACCTGCGACGCCATCGGCGTGCATGCCGTCGTCGAACATCGCGTTGATGTCGCTGCTGCCGTCGGGATAGGTGACGCGCAGTTCGGCCCGGTCAATGCTGCCGGCGCGCTTGCCCATCGTCACCGTGTCGTTAGAGTCGGTCGCCGCTAGCTGTGCAGCAAGGCCAATGCGCTCGCCGACGAGCTGGCGTGAATGCGTTTGGTGCGAGGCTAATTCTGTGTGCTCGTTGCCTTCGATCAACAGGTAGCCACGCGTCGGCGAACCTGCGGCGGCGCTGAGCTTCAGCGTCCACTCGCCGCTCTCAACGTTTTCAAGCGTGTAATAGTCGGCGGGGAACTGCGCCTGCTCGATGCCGAAGTCGGTTCGCTTCACCGACCGAGCAAATTCAGCGGCGGACTTTTCGAGCTCCCCAGATGGCGTTTGCAGATCCGCCTGCCACGCGTTACCAGCACCGCTAAACATCAAAAAGCGCAACTGGCCGTTTTCCACCGGCAGCTTGCCCTCCCAGCTCAGGCGACCCGTCTTGTCGCGCGCAAGTTCGACTGAGATCAGTGCGCTCTTGGAATAGATCGCTGCATCGGCCGGATCGCGCGGCTGCATCGCCGCAAACTCGCTCGGTAGACCGGCGAGCTGCTTAGCTATGGGACCGCTGTCGGCCATCGCGCCACCGCAAAGAATTAGCAGGCCGCCTGAAATAGCGCTGACCAGCCGAGCTTTCCTATTGAACAAGGGCTTATTGGAATTCGAAATCACTGCACACCCCTCCCAGGGCTTGTGAAAACCAAGCGCAGCAGAGGTGGGTCGAATAAACCGACCAAATCACTGCGCGACGATGGCCCCGTGTCTCCCCGACGAATGGCAGGCATTGCGCCTACCCGTGGACTGCCTGTCCGTACGGTGCCGGATGGGATCGTAAGCTGGACGCCAGCTGAATGCAATAGGTGATGGCCATCACGCCACGCACCATGCTGGTGCTGCTTTTTGCGAATTCGCGCGCCGTAGCATAGGGATTCCGTGAATGTTTGCGCCGTGTCGGTGCGAATTGCTCGCAAGGCTGGCAAGATCGCGTCTAACTGCGTGTAAGCACGCGTGATACACCGACTGCGAGGTCAAGAAGTCGGTCAATGAACCCCGGTTTAGGTGGAGGGAGCCACTCAAGCCGGTCGCGGCCCCAACGTTACGAATGCCCCGAAAAGCCACCCAATAATGGAGAGTTCCCAATGAGCCTTTTCCCGATAAGCAAAGTTGCATTTCGCCCACTTGCACTGGCGTGCCTGGTGCTCCCCCTCGCTGGTTTTGCCGGCACTGCTGTTGCCCAGGATGAGGAAGAAAGCGCCTTTACGTGGAATGCGGCCGTGACTTCGGACTACGTGTTTCGCGGTGTTTCGCAAACCGATGAGGATCCCGCCGTGCAGCTGGGTGCGGATTTCAGCTTTGGCCCGGGCTTTTATCTGGGCGTGTGGGCGTCAAACGTCGACTTTGGCTCCGAGGTTGGAGCCGATGTTGAGCTGGACACCTATGTCGGCTGGGCGACGGATTTCAGCGACACGGTGAATCTCGATATATCCCTGCTGCGCTACAACTATTTCGGCACGAACTCGGGCATAGACCTTGAGTACAACGAGCTGATCACGGCGCTCGGCGTTGGACCGGTCAGCTTTACGCTCGGATACACCAACGATATCTACGCGTCAGACACCGACAGCTTTTATTACCAAGCGGCCGCTAGCTTTCCGCTGGGCGAGAGCGATTTTGGGTTGGACTTTGGCGTTGGACAAACCACATTCGAGAGCGAAATCGGACTCGACGACTACACCGATTACTTCATTTCAGTTAACCATCCGCTCGGGCCGTTCTCGGCCGCGCTGGGCTACTACGACAATGACGGCAACGGCCGCGACAACTTTGGCAATCTTGCCGATGGTCGCCTCGTGTTCACGCTTTCAATCGAAGGCTAATCTCGCGCTTCATCGCTTAGTGAAACAGCCGCCGAAAGGCGGCTGTTTTGTTTTGCAGATCGGCTAGGGGCGATTAGAAAGCTAGAGCCTAGAAGCTTTCAACGCAAAGACGCAAAGACGCAAAGGGAATCCAACGAAGAAGGAGTGGCTGGCTTGGGCAGGTGACGCGCCTGTGGGCCGCAAGCCTCTACTGCGCAAAAACTCTTACGTCCTGGCTCTGCTGGTGATTCCGTCTTTGCGTTGAACGCACTTTGCTTTACCCGATACATCAACCATCCAGCTCAATTCCAGCTGCACACCACTTTGCCGCACGCGCCTGAATCCATCAGTTCAAAGCCGCGCTGAAAGTCATCGATGTGTATCTGATGGGTCAGCACTTTTTGCAGCGGAAAACCGGTCAGCAACATCTGCGTCATCTTGTACCAAGTCTCGTACATGCGGCGGCCGTATATGCCGTGCAGAGTGAGTCCTTTGAAAATAACCTTGTCCCAATTGATCCCAGCGCCGTTTGGCAAAATGCCGAGCAGTGCGACTTTTCCGCCGTGGTACATACAGTCGAGCATGTCGTTGAACGCGCCGGGGTGGCCAGACATCTCCAGCGCGACGTCGAAGCCTTCCATGTGCAGATCGGCCATCACTTCTTTAAGTGACTGCTTAGACACGTTGACCACCCGCGTCGCGCCCATGTCGGCCGCCAGCTTCAAGCGGTAGTCGTTAACGTCGGTCACCACCACGTTGCGCGCGCCGATATGTTTGCAAATACCGGCGGCGATGATGCCGATGGGTCCGGCACCGGTGATCAATACGTCTTCACCAATCACGTCGAACTCCAGCGCGCAGTGCGTCGCGTTGCCGTAAGGATCAAAGAACGCCGCAAGCTCAGACGGAATCTGATCCGGAATCGGCCAAAGATTGCTGGCCGGCATGGCAATGTATTCGGCAAACGCGCCGTTGCGATTGACGCCAATGCCGACGGTGTGCGGACACAAATGCTGCTTGCCGGCACGACAGTTGCGGCAAACTCCGCACACGATATGGCCCTCGGCAGACACGCGGTCGCCGACTTTGTAGTTGCTGACGCTCGACCCAAGCTCGACGATGCGGCCAACAAATTCGTGGCCAATAACCAGGCCCGGCTTGATCGTGCGCTGGCTCCACTCGTCCCACTTATAGATGTGCAAATCGGTGCCGCAGATCGCGGTTTTCTCAAGCTTGATCAGCACCTCATTGGCGCCCGGCGTCGGCACCGGCACCTGCTCCATCCAAATG
>JBBSIY010000271.1:0-5238 GCA_038257785.1 Lysobacterales bacterium | reverse complement strand
TATGCGGTGTTGCCCTACGTCGCCCAGCAGGCGGTGGAGAACTATGGGTGGCTGCAGCCGGGACAAATGCTGATCGGATTGGGTCTGGCCGAATCGACGCCTGGACCGTTGATCTTGGTCTTGCAGTTCGTTGGGTTTGTGGGCGGCTGGCAGCATCCGGATCTAGCCAGTCCGCTGCTCTCTGCATTGCTCGCTGCAGCGGTCACGCTATGGGCGACGTTTCTGCCGAGCTTTTTGTTTGTGCTGCCGGCCGCTCCGTGGATCGAGCGCCTGCGCGATGTGCCGGTGCTCGCCGGAGCGTTGGCAGGCGTGAGTGCCGCCGTGGTCGGCGTGATTGCCAATCTGGCGCTTTGGTTTGGCGTGCAGCTGATCGGTCAGGCAACTGCGATGCATGCAGCGTTGATTGTGTTCATTGCGCTAGTGAGCGGGTTTGTATTGCGCGACGGACGGATGCCGCTGCCGGCGGTAGTGATCTTGGCTGGGCTAACCGGCGCCCTTGCCAGCGCGCTATAGGCGCACGCCGACGCCGACGCCGACACCGATGGAGTAGCGATCGTCGTTCTGGCGGAAATCTTTCGGCCACAGATGCGGCTGCAGGGTGTCGACCATTGGCCATATGTAAGGCTCGCCGCGCAGCTCACCTTGGCGAGCGCCGGTCACCCGCCCCGGAAAGGTGATGAAGCGGCCGACGGCGAATTCGGCTGGGTCAAGAAATCCACTCACGATGAGAATGTAGCGGCCTTCGTCCGCTTTTTCGGTCTGCGGCTGCTGCTTGGCATCCAGTGGGAAGCCAAGCATTTCAAGCTCGGTGTAGCGCTCGGTGTTGGTGATCTCCACGATCATGCCGCCCCACAGCACGTTCTGGTTTTCGTAGCGCGCTAGATTCTCAGCCACGTACCAAACCGGCGGGCTTGCAGCTGGTGCCGCCACAAACGGGGCAGGCGTCGCGCACGCTGAGAGCAGTGCGGCTACGAGGACACACCTCATACCTACCGCACAGCGCATGGTTGTTTGGCTCATTTTGCTTCCTCTTTCAGCCACTCCAGCCGCCAGCCACCGCCGCCTTCGTCCAGCACCTTGCTCAGCAGAGGCAGGACGGTCGCCAATTCGTCATTGAACCGCCACGGTGGGTTGACGATCAATAGGCCACTGCCGTTCATGCGCAACGGTGAATCGCCGGGCCGCACCTGTAGCTCAGCGAGCAGCACGCTTTTGGCAGGCAGGTCGGCGGCGCGTCGATAGAAGGGCTGTAGCGCGCGCCGCAGTTTGATCGGATACCACAGCGCAAACATGCCCGTTGGCCAGCGCTCCAGCGCGCCGCGCAGGGCCGGAATAATCGTGTCGAACTCGGCGAGCTGCGCCTCATAAGGTGGATCGATGAGGACCAGTCCGCGTTTTTCTTTGGGCGGCAGCAGGGCGGCTAGGGCCGCATAGCCATCGCGTTCGTGCACGCCTACCTGCGGGTTTCGACCTAGCAGCGACCGCAGCGCTTCGGCCTCATCCGTCTGCAGCTCGCAGCAGGCAAGGCGATCTTGCTCGCGCAGCGCCTTGGAGAGCAGCAGCGGCGAGCCTGGATACGTCTCGACTTTTTGCCCGCCATTGCAGCCACGGACTGCCGCTAAGAAATTTGAAATCAACGGGTTGCCGCGCACGCCGGCCTTCAACAGCAGCCGAATGCCCGCATCTGCCTCCTGTGTCTTTTTGGCAGCCGCCGCGTCGAGGCCGTAGCTGCCGCGTCCGGCGTGTGTGTCCAGCGCAAAAAAAGCGCTGTCTTTGCGCTTTAACGCAGCAATAAGTCCAAGCAAAACAATGTGCTTGAACACGTCGGCGTGGTTGCCGGCATGAAAGGCGTGGCGATAGTTCACGTTCAATTTGCCTGGTTGCGAGCTAACCGACGCCTACACGTCGGCCATTAGCCCGGTAGAATAGGGCTTTCTGGTCACCTCAATGCCCATGACCCCGCTTATTTTTGTTACCGGTGGCGTCGTGTCCTCGCTAGGCAAGGGCATCGCGGCCGCATCGCTTGCATCTATCCTCGAAGCCCGCGGGCTGCGGGTAACGATGATGAAGCTCGATCCTTACATCAACGTCGACCCGGGCACGATGAGCCCGTTTCAGCACGGCGAGGTGTACGTCACTGACGATGGTGCCGAGACGGATCTTGATCTTGGTCACTACGAGCGTTTCGTGCGCGTTCACTTGACGCGCAAGCATTCGGTCACCACGGGGCGGATTTACGAGAACGTGATTCGCCGCGAACGTCGCGGCGATTACCTTGGTGCGACCGTGCAGGTCATTCCGCACATCACTGACGAAATCAAACGCTGCATCGATGAAGCCACCGATGGCTTTGATGTGGGCTTAGTCGAAATCGGCGGCACGGTTGGCGATATCGAGTCGCTGCCGTTCTTGGAGGCGATTCGCCAGGTGCGCAGCGAGCGCGGACCCGAGCACGCAATTTTTATGCACCTGACTCTGGTGCCCTGGATTGCTGCGGCAGGCGAGCTGAAAACTAAGCCGACCCAGCACTCGGTGAAGGAAATGCGCTCCATCGGTATTCAGCCCGACATCCTGCTGTGCCGCAGCGAGCAGCCGCTGCCGGATTCCGAGCGCCGCAAAATCGCCCTATTCACCAACGTGCACGAGCGCGCGGTCATGTCGGCGGTCGATCTCGACAATATCTACAAGATTCCGCTGTGGCTGCATCAGCAGGGTCTCGATCAACTGGTGGTCGATAAGCTGCGCCTGCCGGTCAGCGGCGAAGCCAATTTGTCTGACTGGCGCGATGTGGTCGACGCAATGGAGCATCCGCTCGATCAGGTAACAATTGCGGTGGTGGGCAAATACGTCGATCACGCCGACGCTTACAAATCGCTGGCCGAGGCCTTGAAGCATGGCGGCTTACGCCAACGCACGAAGGTGACCCTGAAGTGGTTGGAATCTGAGCAAATCGAGACCGATGGCGTCAGCGCACTGCAGGGCGTCGACGCTATTCTGGTGCCGGGTGGCTTTGGCGATCGAGGTTTTGAAGGCAAAGTGCAGGCCGCGCGCTACGCGCGCGAGCAGCGCATTCCTTACTTCGGGATTTGCTACGGCATGCAGGCGGCAGTGGTGGATTTTGCGCGACATGTTGTGGGCCTTGAGGGCGCCAACAGCACCGAGAATGATCGTCACGCCGAGCATCCGGTGATCGGTTTGATTACCGAATGGCGCACCTCGGCGGGTGATGTTGAGCGGCGTGGCGAAGGCTCGGATCTTGGGGGCAGCATGCGGTTAGGCTTGCAAGAGGCGCGCCTCAAGCCGGGTACGCTCGCGCGTCGGATGTATGGGCGCGACGTGGTCTCCGAACGCCATCGCCATCGCTACGAATTCAACAATCGCTATCGCACCCAGCTGGAGGACGCGGGCTTGGTAATTTCGGCCAAGTCGATGGACGATTTGCTGGTCGAAATGGTTGAGCTGCCGGAGAGCGTGCATCCTTGGTTTCTCGCCTGTCAGGCGCACCCGGAGTTTCTCTCAACGCCGCGCGAGGGGCATCCTTTGTTCATCGGTTTTGTGCGCGCCGCGCGCGAACACAAGGCCGGTGGACGCCTGCTGAAAGAGGTCTCGGCATGAAGCTGTGTGGGTTTGAGGTGGGGCTCGATCAGCCGTTTTTTTTGATCGCAGGCCCATGCGTGATTGAGTCCGAGCAGCTGCAGCTCGACACCGCCGGCAAACTCAAAGAAATCACCGCCGCGCTGGGCGTGCCGTTTATTTTCAAGTCCAGTTTCGACAAGGCTAATCGAACCTCAGGCACGAGTTTTCGCGGTCCCGGCCTAGAGGCGGGGCTGAAGATTCTCGATACCGTCAAACGACAGCTTGGCGTTCCGGTGTTGACCGACGTGCACGAGTACACGCCGATGGATGAAGTCGCCAGCGTCGTCGACGTCCTGCAAACGCCGGCATTTCTTTGTCGGCAAACCGACTTCATCCAGAAAGTGGCGGCGGCAGGCAAGCCGGTCAATATTAAGAAGGGCCAGTTTCTAAGCCCGTGGGAAATGAAGCACGTGGCGCAGAAGGCGCTGGCGACCGGCAACGCGCAAATCATGGTCTGCGAGCGCGGCGCGAGCTTCGGCTACAACAACCTGGTCTCCGACATGCGCTCGCTCAGCGTGATGCGCGACACCGGCTGCCCAGTGGTGTTTGACGCCACGCATTCGGTCCAGCTGCCCGGCGGCGCAGATGGTAAGTCTGGCGGTCAACGGGAGTTTGTGCCGGTACTAGCGCGCGCGGCGGTCGCGGTCGGCATCGCAGGCTTGTTTATGGAGACCCATCCGGATCCGGCCAACGCACTTTCTGATGGGCCAAACGCATGGCCGCTAGACAAAATGGCCGCTCTGCTTGAAACCCTGATCGCGCTTGACCAGGTCACCAAGCGCAGTGGTTTTCTTGAAACCTCCTCCTGACTCGATGACGACAATGACGCACACCATCACCCGTATCCACGCCCGCGAAATTCTCGACAGCCGCGGCAACCCGACGCTTGAAGCCGAAGTCACGCTGTCTAGCGGCCACATGGGTCGCGCCGCTGTGCCGTCGGGCGCGTCCACCGGCACGCGTGAGGCCGTTGAACTACGCGATGGCGATAAGACGCGATACCTCGGCAAGGGCGTGCGCGCGGCGGTCGCCAACGTCAACCAGACGATTGCGAAGTCGCTCGTTGGTTTTGGCGCGGCTGATCAAGCGGGCCTAGATGCGCGGCTGATTGAGCTCGACGGCACGGAGACCAAGTCCAAACTTGGTGCCAATGCCCTGCTCGGCGTATCGCTTGCCAATGCGCATGCGGTGGCGGCCAGTAAGGGCGTGCCGCTGTGGTCGCATCTGGCTGAAGGGCGAGACGTTTCGCTACCGGTGCCGATGATGAACATCATCAACGGCGGTGCGCATGCCGACAACAACGTGGACATGCAGGAATTTATGGTGCTGCCGGTTGGCTTCACCTCGTTCTCCGACGCGCTGCGCGCCGGCACGGAAATATTTCACGCCCTGAAGAGCGTGCTGAAGGCTCAGGGTATGTCGACGGCGGTCGGTGACGAGGGCGGCTTCGCCCCCGATCTGAAATCGAATGAAGAGGCCATCGAGATCATTCTCGAGGCGATCAATCGCGCCGGGTATCGTGCGGGTGACGACGTGATGCTTGGCCTCGATGTCGCGAGTTCCGAGTTCTATGACAACGGGAAGTACGCGCTGGTAGGCGAG
>JBBSIY010000270.1:0-5240 GCA_038257785.1 Lysobacterales bacterium | reverse complement strand
GCAACCCGCTCGCGCAAGCGGTCTGCATGTGCGCTGTGTTTTACCAAGCGGACACTGCCGTATGCTCCCCAATGCCTAGAGCGGAGTGACGCGCGTGCCCCTGAGCTGGAACGAAATCAAAGACCGCGCGCTGCGCTTTTCACGCGAGTGGAAAGACGAGTCGTCAGAGAACGCGGAAGCCAAGTCCTTCTGGGACGGCTTCTTCGATGTCTTTGGCGTCACGCGCCGTCGCGTCGCCAGCTTCGAGCAGCCGGTCAAGAAGTCGGACGGCAAGGGCGGGTTTATCGACCTGCTTTGGAAAGGCATTCTGCTGGTCGAGCACAAGTCACGCGGCATGGACCTCGACCGTGCATTCAAGCAGGCCACCGACTATTTCCCCGGCCTGAAGGAGCGCGACCTGCCGCGTTACGTGCTGGTCAGCGATTTCGGACGCTTTCGCCTGCACGATCTTGATTCTGACGAGCAGCACGACTTCTTTCTGGCCGATCTGCACCAGAACGTCGCCCTTTTTGGCTTTATCGCTGGCTACCAAGTCCGCGCGTTCAAAGATCAAGACCCGGCCAACATCCGTGCGGCTGAGCGCATGGGCGCGCTGCACGACGCGCTCAAGGCCAGCGGCTTTGAAGGTCACGCATTGGAAGTGCTGCTGGTGCGGCTGCTGTTCTGTCTGTTCGCCGAAGACACCGGCATCTTCGAGCGCCGTCAGTTCCAGGACTTCATCGAGCAGCGCACAGACGAAGACGGCAGCGATCTTGGCGGGCGTCTGTTGGAACTGTTCCACGCGCTGAATACACCGCGCGAGAAACGGCAGAAGAATCTGGATGAAAGCATTGCCGCGTTCGACTACGTCAACGGCGCGCTGTTTGCCGAAATGCTGCCGCCCGCCGCGTTTGATCGCGCCCTGCGCGACACCTTGCTTGACGCCTGCGGACTCGACTGGAGCCGCATCAGCCCGGCCATTTTCGGCGCGCTGTTTCAGTCGATCATGGATGCCAAAGCGCGGCGCAATCTGGGCGCTCACTACACCAGCGAAAAGAACATCCTCAAGCTGATCGGCCCGCTGTTTATGGACGGCCTGCGTACCGAGTTTGAGAAAGCCAAAGGCAACCGCAGCCGCCTGCACGACTTCCACCAAAAGATCTCAAACCTGCGGTTTCTTGACCCGGCCTGCGGCTGCGGCAATTTCTTGGTGATCGCCTATCGCGAGCTACGCCTGCTCGAACACGAGCTGATCTTTCTGATGCACAAAGCTGAGCTCGCCAGCGGCCAGGTGCTAGACCCGCGCCTGCTGGTCAAATGCAATGTGGATCGCTTCTACGGCATCGAGATCGAAGAGTTTCCCGCGCAGATTGCGCAAGTCGCCATGTGGCTGACCGACCATCAAATGAACCTGCGCGTGCAGGAAGTGTTCGGCAATCGTTTCGTGCGCCTGCCGCTGGTGCAAACCGCCACCATCATTCACGGTAACGCGCTGCAGATTGACTGGAATATCGTGGTGCCTGCGGCGCAGGTGAACTACGTGCTGGGCAATCCGCCGTTTGTGGGTGCGAAGCTGATGGACGCGCAACAGCGCGCAGACCTACTTGCGATAGCTGGTGGATTAAAAGGCGCCGGGCTTCTGGATCTGGTCTGCGCTTGGTATTTGAAGGCTGCCGCCTACATGGATGGCCATGCAATTCGTGCTGCCTTTGTTTCCACTAATTCGATAAGCCAAGGCGAACAGGTCGGTGTGCTTTGGGGTCACATGCTGGCGCGCGGAGTCAGCATCTTCTTCGCCCACCGTCCGTTTCGATGGAACAACGAGGCGAAGGGCGTTGCCGCTGTCCATTGCGTCATCGTGGGCTTCTCGCGTCATGACGTATCCCCGAAGCGACTGTTCGATTACGAGACGGTGATGTCCGATCCGCACGAAATGATCGCAGGCAGAATCAATCCCTATCTGGTCGATGCGGAAAACGTGTTGCTTCCAAATAGAAGCCGACCGATTTGCAACGTGCCCAACATCGGTATCGGCAACAAGCCCATCGATGGAGGCCACTATCTATTCAGCGCCGAAGAACGCGAAGCTTTCATTGCCTGTGAGCCCGAATCAGCGAAATGGTTTCGCCGCTGGTTGGGTTCAGATGAATTCATCAATGGTTGGGCGCGCTGGTGCTTGTGGCTAGGCGACTGCCCTCCCCATGAGCTGCGTCGGATGCCACTTGCGATGGAGCGAATAGAGTCAGTTCGTGCCTTTCGTAAGGCCAGCAAGAGTGCACCTACACGCAAGCTCGCCGATCAACCGACTCGCTTTCATGTCGAGAATATTCCCGATAAGAGCTATCTCGTTGTTCCGAAGGTTTCCTCCGAACGACGAAACTTCATTCCGATTGGTTTTATGAGTGCAGATACGCTTTGTAGCGATCTCGTTTTCATTGTGCCGAATGCGTCGCTGCGCAATTTCGGTGTCATTACATCGACCATGCACATGGCTTGGCTTCGTGCGGTATGCGGTCGACTCGAAAGCCGCTACCGCTACTCCGCCGGCATCGTCTACAACAACTTCCCCTGGCCCGAACTCGCCGACGACAACAGCGCAAGCAAAGGCAGCCGCCTCGTCATCGAGACCGCCGCGCAAGGCGTGCTCGACGCGCGCGCCGCGTTTGCCGATGCCACGCTGGCCGATCTATACGACCCGCTCACCATGCCGCCCGCCTTGGTCAAAGCGCATCAAACGCTAGATCGCGCAGTGGATGCCGCCTACCTCGCCGCCGAAAAAGCCGCCAAACACCCCACTCCCAAACTCGACACCGACGCCAACCGCGTCGCGTTTCTGTTCGAACGCTATCAGGCGATCACCTCACTGCTACCCGCCGCAAAAGCAGCCAAGCCCCGCAAGCGAAAAGGCACGTAGGGTGCGTCTCGGACGCACCACGGTCGCGGAACCACAACATGCTGGGGTCCGATTGGTGCGTCCGAGACGCACCCTACGCCTGCTCGATCAAACGGCTACCAACTGGCTATTGCAATCAATTACTTGCGAGCTTGTGCGCTTAGGATAATATTTAGATAAAATTTGAATCTAATTTTATCGAAATGAAATCACTGCCCAACGCGCCGCCATTGATCGAGCTGTTCGAACAGCCGCAGGAGCGCTTCCGTCAGATCACGCAAGCCTCCTTCGGCATAGCGGACGAGGCCTACCTGCACTGGCACAAGCTGCGTCACCTTGCGCCACCTGAGGGTTTGATCTCGCTAGATTGGTGGTGGGCGCTGAAGTTCAAGCGCGCCAGTGGCCGCCTCGCTCTCCCTGAGCTTCGTGCGACCGACCAGACTCCGCTATCGGTGTCACGACATGCCCGCATCGATGCCGCGCAAGCGCGGATGGATCGACTGCTTGCCGGCCGCATGGCGATGCCTGAGGCCGCCGTCAGTGCTTCGAGCCGCGATCAGTTTGTCACCAGCTCGCTGATGGAGGAAGCCATTCACTCCAGTCTGTTCGAGGGTGCGGTGAGTACACGTGAAGCGGCCAAAGAATTGCTGCGGACAGAGCGGCAGCCGATCAACCGTGATGAGCGAATGATCCTCAACAATTACCAAGCGATGACGCGCCTGCGCGAAATGGCCCAAGCGCCGCTGTCGATGGAAGCGATTCTGGAATTGCACCGCATCATCACCGACGGCACCTTGAATGACCCGAGGGATGCGGGGCGACTTCAGCAGCCGGGTGATTGCAGAGTCCACATTGTCGACAACCGCCTCAATCGCATCGTCTATTCCCCACCACCCGCCGAGCAATTGCCCGAGCGCATGCAGCGCCTCATCGACTTTGCCAATGCTGACGATCTCGTGGGTGATCGCTTCATCCACCCTTTGCTTAGATCAATCTTGCTGCACTTTCAGCTGGCATACGACCACCCGTTTGCCGATGGCAACGGACGCACGGCGCGAGCCTTGTTCTATTGGTCGATGCTGCGGCGCGGCTACTGGCTGGCCGAGTTCTTTTCGATCTCTCGCCTGCTCTACCAACATCGTCACCCCTACGAGTTGGCGTATCAGCAGGTCGAAAGCGACGAGCAGGACGGCACCTACTTCGTGCTGCAACAGCTAGCCGTACTCGACCAAGCTGTGACTGATCTGTTCGATTACGTCGAGCGCAAGCATCGCGCGCAAGGCGCGCTGCGTAAGCAGTTGCGTGGACGCGGCGAACTCAACCATCGGCAGCTGGCACTGCTTGATCATGCACTGCGCAATCCGGATCAGGCTTACACCCATATCTCGCACGCCAACTCGCATCGCATAACGATCGTGACCGCGCGGAACGACCTCTTGGACTTGGTCGAGCAAGGCTGGCTGGATAGAGCTCGGTCAGGCAAACAGGTGGTGTACATGCCGGTCGATGCGCTGGCAGCCAAGCTGAGCAGATAGCTCGCCGACCCGGCAAGCGCTACTGCTTTTTCAAATACTCCGACTTCAGCATGTAGGTGCCGGCATCGACATCGTGATCGCCATCGACTAGGCGGATGTTTTTGAAGCGGGTGCCGACTTTCAGCACGCCGGCGCCGCCTTTGAGCTTCAGGTTTTTGATCAAGGTGACGCTGTCGCCGTCGTTCAGCACGTTGCCGTTGGCGTCGCGCCAGATGCGCGCCGTTTCGGAATCGCTGACTGCTTGCGGGTCGTCAGCGGTCCACTCAAAACCGCAGTCGGCGCAGATGGTGAGTGCGCCGTCGGGATAGGTGTTGGGTTGGCCGCACTGCGGGCATTCGGGGGTGTCAGACATGGCGTGTGCTTTCGATTTCGAACGTATTGATTGAGAGGATCGAGAAATGAAAAGCCCCGCCGAAGCGGGGCTTTTCAGTGCTCAACAGCGCAGATCGATTACAGCAGCGGCACCAGCAGCAGGGCGACGATGTTGATGATCTTGATCAGCGGGTTGATGGCCGGGCCGGCCGTGTCCTTGTACGGATCGCCAACGGTGTCGCCAGTGACGGCGGCTTTATGCGCTTCGGAACCCTTGCCGCCGTGGTGGCCTTCTTCGATGTACTTCTTCGCGTTATCCCAGGCACCGCCGGAGTTGGCCATGAACACGGCCATCGCGAACCCGGCCGTCAGACCACCCGTGAGCAGTCCCATACGTCCGCCCACGCCGAGGAGGAAGCCGACCACGAGCGGGACGACGACGGCAAGCATGGCCGGGAGGATCATCTCTCGCTGGGCGCCGACGGTGGCGATCCGGACGCAGGTCGCATAGTCGGCCTTGG
>JBBSIY010000269.1:0-5266 GCA_038257785.1 Lysobacterales bacterium | reverse complement strand
TGTGCCCGAAAGCACGCCGCCCTGAATCGCCGCACCGACCGCCACGGCCTCATCCGGATTGACGTCCTTCTTCGGCTCTTTGCCAAAGAACTCGGTCACCGCCGCCTGCACGCGCGGCATACGCGTCTGACCGCCGACCAGAATCACTTCGTTGATGTCCGAAATCTTCAAACCCGCGTCATTCAGCGCGGTTTTGCACGGCTCGATCGTGCGCTTAACCAGGTCCTCCACCAGCGACTCAAGCTTGGCGCGCGTTAGCTTGACCGCCAGATGCTTAGGACCTGACGCATCGGCCGTGACGTAGGGCAGGTTGACGTCGGTGTGCTGCGCGCTGGATAGCTCGATTTTGGCGCGTTCAGCAGCGTCTTTCAGGCGCTGCAAGGCCAGTGGATCGTTCTTCAGATCGATGCCCTGCTCTTTCTTGAACTCTTCGACCAAATAGTCGATGACGCGCTTGTCGAAATCCTCACCGCCGAGAAACGTATCGCCATTGGTGGCCAGCACTTCGAACTGCTTTTCACCGTCAACTTCAGCAATTTCAATGATCGAGACGTCAAACGTGCCGCCGCCGAGGTCGTAGACCGCAATCTTGCGGTCGCCACCCTTCTTGTCCATGCCATAGGCCAGCGCCGCCGCGGTCGGCTCGTTGATGATGCGCTTGACCTCAAGACCGGCGATGCGGCCGGCGTCCTTAGTCGCCTGACGCTGCTGGTCGTTGAAATACGCGGGCACGGTGATGACCGCTTCGGTCACTTCTTCGCCCAAATACGCCTCAGCCGTCTTCTTCATTTTGCCGAGCACTTCAGCCGAAATCTGCGGCGGTGCCATGCGATTGCCGTCGGAAGTAGCCACCCACGCGTCGCCATTTTCATGAGCGATGATCGAATACGGCACGAGGTCCAAATCTTTCTTCACTTCGGCGTCGGTGAACTTGCGGCCGATTAGGCGCTTCACCGCGTAGAAGGTGTTCTTGGGGTTGGTGACGGCCTGACGCTTTGCCGATGCACCGACGATGGTCTCGCCGTCTTTGGTCATGGCGACGACGGACGGCGTGGTGCGATCGCCTTCCGAATTCTCTATCACCTTCGCTTTACCGCCCTCCATCACTGCAACGCAGGAATTGGTGGTGCCGAGGTCGATACCGATAATCTTGCCCATGTGACTCTCTCCGAGAAGATGTGCGGCTGTCGCCGCGAATGATCGTTATGTGAGGGTTAGCAGCGAGGTTTCAATGGGTCGCCCGCCGTCTACCGATTTCGTAGGGTGGGTCTTGACGCACCCACTACTCGCCAAATGCACTGCTGAGGAGTCTAGTGCGTCCGAGACGCACCCTACGATCTCGCAATGACTACTTCGCAACCGCCACCAGCGCTGGGCGCAGCAGTCGGCCGTTAAGCAAATAACCTTTCTGCATCACCAGAACTACGCTGTCAGCCGGCTTGCCGCTGCCTTCCGAGAGACTCATTGCCTGATGCTGCTCGGGGTCAAACGGCTGCCCCAAAGGATCAACTGCCTTCAAACCGTGATCGTCGATGACCTTGCTTAGCTGCCGCAGGGTCAGCTCGGTACCCTCGCGAAGCCGCGTCGCATCGCTGCCGCCAACTTCTAGGCCACGTTCCAGCGCGTCAAGCACCGGCAGCAAATCACCCAGCACGCGCTCATTGGCGAACTTGCGCGCCTGATCCAGATCGCGCGCCATTCGCTTGCGCTGATTGTCGAGCTCGGCTCGCTCACGCAGTTGCTCCTCACGCACTAGCAGCAGCGCAGCCTCAAGCTCAGCAACGCGGGCCAGCGCCAGCTCTTGGGTGCTGGCCTCCTGCACGCCGTCGGCAGGCTGGGTTTCGTCGTCAGCGGACGACCAATCGTTGGTATGCATAGTGATATCCGGTGTTTAGAACGGGCCTTGCCACTGACAGGCAACGGTGACGATTGCCGTGTCAGCCCCCGCAAGGACAGCCCCGTAATGGGGGGCATCGCTCACATTTCAAGCACGCGCCCGCGATCGACCGCCAATTTTGCTCACGCCCTGCCGATTGCTGCGCCAACCGCGTCAGCGGTCGCCTGCACCAGCGGTATCACCCGTTCGTACGCCATGCGAGTGGGACCTATGACGCCGAGCACACCAAGCACTTGGCCATCAACGCCGTAGGGCGCGGTCACGACGCTGCAGCGATCCAGCGGAGCCATTCCTGACTCTTCGCCGATGAACAAACGCACGCCTTTGGCGTGGATGCAGCGTTCCATCAGCTGGACGAGTTCGCGCTTGCGTGCAAACGCCTCGAACAGCTCGCGCAGGCGGTCGATATCAGATAGATCCTGTACGCCCATTAGCCGCGTCTGACCGGCCACCAACATGCTGCTGGGCGGCGAAGGCTGCTCCGCAAACGCGCCTTCGGAAAGCTCTACCGCTACTGACAGCGCGCTCTCCATCGCGCTGCGTGCATCGCGCAGCTCGCGCAGCAGCTGAGCGCGAATGTCGCGCAGCTGGCGGCCGGCAAAATGGGCGTTCAGATAGTTGGCCGCTTGCTCAAGCTCTGAAACTGAGTAGCCACGCGGCGCTTCGATAATGCGGTTCTGTACGTCGTTATCGGTAAACACCAAAATCACCAGCACGCGCTTGCCGTCAAGGGGCACGAAATCGATATGCCGAAAGGCGAACTGCTCGCGACCGGGCACCGTCACCAGACCGACAAAATGCGTCATCGCTGACAGCATTTCGCTTGCGCTGCTCAACAGCTGCTGCGTGCCCTGGCCCACCGGCAGGCGCGCGCGCATCTGATCCAATTCGACCTGATCGGGCGGCGTCACCTGCAGCAGACTGTCAACAAACAGCCGATAGCCTTGCGCCGTTGGCACGCGCCCTGCCGACGTATGTGGCGTGGCAACGAGGCCGACTTCTTCCAAATCCGCCATCACATTGCGAATGGTCGCCGGGCTGACATCGAGGCCAGCATGCTTGGCCAAGGTGCGCGAACCCACCGGCGCGCCGTCGCGGATGTACTGGGCAATCATCGCTCGCAGCAGACTGCGAGAGCGTGGGTCAAGGGCGGGATTCACGTCGGTAGGTAGCTTCCCGGAGAGTGGCTACTAGATAGGTCTTCTGGACCGCTATAGCAAGTCTGCACTCGCCTTGTTCGACAGGACAGGCTTGCCCGGCGCCGTAAATAGCGGATCTCAGTTTGGCGCGCGGCAAGCCGCGTGCTACCGTCCGCGCGCCCTCCGCGCGCTCGAAGATCACCGTCAATGCTGCAAAGCCTGTTCCTCAAAGATTTTGCTATCGCCGCCCAGGTCGAGTTCGATCTGCGCGCCGGTATGACGGTAATTTCTGGTGAAACCGGCGCTGGCAAAAGCCTGCTGGTAGACGCGCTCATGCTGCTGACCGGGGGCCGCTCGGATGCCGGATTCGTGCGGTTTGGCGCAGACAAAGCCGAGCTCAGTGCCGCATTCGGGCTTACCGATGCGCAATCCGCGGCGAAGTGGCTGAGCGACAACGACTACGCGAACGATAGCGATCAAGACTGCCAGCTGCGTCGGGTAATTCGTTCCGATGGCGGCTCGAAAGGCTGGATCAACGGCCGCCCCGCGACGATGGGTCAGCTGAATGAGCTAGGCCAGCGTTTGGTCGAAATTCACGGTCAACACGAACATCAGGCGCTGCTGTCGCGCCACGAGCAGCTGGCAATGCTGGATAGCTTCGGCGGCCACGCGGCGGCAGCAAGCGAGGTGTATCAAGCACATGCGCGCTGGCAAATAACGCGTCGACGACTGGATGCCCTACCAGGCGGCAACGATGCCACTGCGCGCATTGCCGACGTCGAGCGGCTGTTCAGCCAGCTTGAAGGCGAAGCACTTGAGGAAGACGCCATCAGCACGCTGTTGGCATCACATAGGCGGCAGTCGAACGTGGCCGAGCTGCTGCAAGGATGCACGCTGGCGCTCAATCGACTGACTGGCGACGATGCGCCCGGGCTGAGTTCTGACTTAGCTAGCACCGCTGCCGATCTGCAAAAGCTGGCGCATCACGAACCGCGACTAGGCGCGCTGGCAGAAACGCTGGACTCGCTGCAAATTCAGCTCGACGAGGCCGCCGGCCAGCTAGAACGGATTCGCGATGACCTCGACATCGACCCCGCTCGCCTCGATGAGCTGGAAACCACGCTATCGCGCCTGCACGAGCTTGGTCGCCGCCATCGCGTGCCCATCGAGCGTCTGCTGGAGGTTCGCAGCGCGCTCAGCACCGACCTTGACGAACTGCGTCACGCAGACGAACTGCGAGAAACGCTTACCGGCGCCATGGCTCATGAGGCCGACGCGTGGAAGCAGGCCGCCGAGAAGCTCACCAAGCAGCGACTTGCAGCCGCCAAGCGATTGGGCAGCAGCGTGTCGGCCTTGATGACGAACCTTGGCATGACCGGCGGGCAACTGGTCGTCGAATGCGAACCGCGCAGCAGTGATGAGCCCGATGCGCAAGGCGCCGAGCGTGTCGAGTTTTTGGTTTCCGCCAACGCGGGACAGCCGCCGAAAGCGCTGCGCAAAGTGGCATCAGGCGGTGAGCTGTCGCGCATCAGCTTGGCCATTGAAGTCGCCTCACTCGGTGCCGACGCGGTTCCGACGATGGTGTTTGACGAGGTCGATAGCGGCATTGGCGGCGCTGTCGCCGAGGTCGTCGGCAAAACCCTGCGTGGGCTCGCCTCGCTTCGGCAAGTACTGTGTGTGACCCATTTGCCACAGGTGGCCGCGTGCGGCAACGCGCACTTTCGGGTGAGCAAGTCGCAGCAGTCGGGTGCGACCCATAGTCAGGTCGAAGCCCTAGATGACAATCAGCGCGTCGAAGAAATTTCGCGCATGCTCGGTGGCGTAGAAATTACCAGCGCCACTCGCGAGCTCGCCAAGCAAATGTTGAACAACGGCGCAGCCAAATAGTCTCGCTCAGCTTCTCTTGCGCTTGATCGCGCTCAACTGGCCTTGCGCTTGGGCCGGACGTAAAGCACTAGGCTGTGCTCTTCAATCACATAGCCGTGTTTATCAGCAATTTCGCGCTGCAGGCGCTCGATGTCTTCGCTGACAAACTCAATTACCTTGCCGCTGTCCAGATCGACCATATGGTCGTGATGATGACCACGATCGAGCTCAAACACGGCTTGACCGCCTTCGAAGTTGTGCTTCATCACCAAGCCAGCGGATTCGAACTGCGTCAGCACTCGGTAAACCGTCGCCAAACCAATATCATCCTGCTGATCCAACAGCAGACGATAAATATCCTCGG